>NZ_JAZHYN010000002.1:0-139674 GCF_036576025.1 Methylocystis borbori
AGGCGAAGCCCGCCCCGGCGCCTGTCGCCGCCAAGACGGCGGCCGTTCCGGCGAAGCCCGAAAAGGGCAAGCTCGGCGCCGTCAAGGCTGCGCCCGAGAAGATCGCGCTGGAGAAAGCCGCGCCCCCGCGCACCGCCGACGCGACGCAGGCGCGTCCGGTGAAGGCCGAACGGATCGTTCGCGCCGAGGCCCCCGTCGAACCGGCGCCCAAGGCCGCCGAAAAGCCCGAAACGACTGCAAGCCGCAAGGTGGACTCGACCGCGACGGCCTCCATCCCGCCGGCGGCCGCCGAGGCCAAGGCCGTGGCCGCCGACGACGGACGCCCGGAATTCCGCTGGCCGGCGCGCGGCCGCATCATCCAGGGCTTCACCACCGGCGGCAATGATGGGATCAACATCGCCGTGCCCGAGGGCACCCAGGTGAAAGCGGCCGAGGGCGGGGTCGTCGCCTATGCCGGCAGCGAGCTCAAAGGCTACGGCAATCTCGTGCTGATCCGTCACCCTAACGGCTTCGTCTCCGCCTACGCCCATAATGGCGCGCTGGACGTGAAGCGCGGCGACCAGGTGAAACGCGGCCAGACGATCGCCCGCTCGGGCCAGTCCGGCAATGTCGGCTCCCCGCAGCTGCACTTCGAATTGCGCAAGGGTTCGACGCCGGTCGACCCGACCCAATATCTCGCCGGGCTTTAGCCGGATAAAGAAATCCGGCTCTCGCGAGACACTTGCGCCGGTGACAGGGCGGCGGGTCCAAAGACAGGCCCGCCGCCTCTCTTATTGCGGCGCGCGCGGCGCGCAATATGTGCGGGACATGTTATATGCGGCGCGTCGCAACCATGAGGAATTCGCGCCTTTGCCGCATCGTCTCGCCCTTGTCTTCGCCCTTCTTGCAACGCCAGCTTTCGCGGTCGATCCGACCGGCGTGCCGGAATGCGACGCGCTGCTGAAACGCTATGAAGCCTGTTCGTCCCAATTGTCGCGCCAGCAGGTGCACGCCGCGCAGAAGGAATTGCTCGATGGCGCGATGGGCATTCGCGCCGCGGCGAGCGATCCGGCGAAGCGCGCCGACCTCGCGCGCTATTGCGTCGACCGTTTCGAACAGATGAAGCGGGAGAGCGACATCAAGGAGTGCATGGCGCAACCTTGAGGGCGTTCTCTTCGACATAGGCCTTGCTGCGCATTTCGACGAGGCGGGAGGCCGCGCGCTCGAATTCGCGCGCTTCGGCGCCTTCCTGCGCGCAGTAAAGCTCATCCGGCTCTCCCGCCGCCGAAAGAATGAGAAGCGCGCGCGCCTCGTAAAGCGCGTCGACGAGCGTGATGAGCCTGCGCGCCTCATTCCGCCGCTCGGGGGCCAGGATCGGGATATCCTCGACAATCACGGCGTCGAAACGTTGCGCGAGCGCGAGATAATCGGCGGGCGCGAGCGCGCGTCCGCAAAGCTCGGCGAAGCTGAAGCGCGCGACCCTTCCGGCGGCTTGCGGGATCTCGATCTTGCGGCGCTTGACCTCGATCGCCGCAGGCGCGCCGCGCGCGAGGCCCGTGAGTTTAAGAAACAGGAGGTCGATCGCCTCCCGCGCGCGGGCGTCGGCGGGCGCGAAATAAACGTCGCCCAAGCCTGAGGGCCGGCTTCGGTAGTCGATTGGCGCCGCGAGACGGAGAATATCCATCTTTTCCTTGAGCAGCGCGATGAAGGGCAGGAAGAGGTCGCGGTTTCGTCCCCCTTCATAGAGCCGCGACGGCTCGACGTTGGAGGTCGCGACGACGACGACGCCCGCCGCGAACAAGGCGGAGAAGAGCCGCGCCAGAATCGTCGCGTCGGCGATGTCGTGGACAGCGAATTCGTCGAAACAGAGGAGGCGCGTTTCGCGCGCGATCTCTTGCGCGACGCAGCCGATCGGATCGCTTTCGCATTCCCGCGGGTTCCGGCGCAGGCGGTGCAGCCGGTCATGCGCGTCGGCCATGAAGGCGTGGAAATGCGCGCGGCGCTTCTTCTCGATAGTGAGCGCGTCGAAGAAGAGATCCATCAGGAAAGTTTTGCCGCGCCCAACCGGCCCGAAGAGATACACGCCGCGCGGCGCGCGGTCTTGCTTGCGGAAGGCCGCCGACAGCGCGCCAAAGAGTCCGGCGCTTGTCGCGCGCCGGCCTTCCAGCGCGTCGGAAAGCGCCTGCAATCTCTCGACCGCCGCGCGCTGCGTGTCGTCGCGCTGCAGGGCGCCCTCGGCGACGAGCGCCTCATAGCGCAAAATGAGCCTTCGGCCGCGCGCGCTCATAGGCGCCGCATCTTGCCGCTCGCCGCGGCGAAGGCGCCAGGGCGCAATTCGCAATAGAGCAGGCGGTCGGGGTCGACCGGCCCCGGCATCGCGATCTTGCCGCGCGGAACGCGGGCGAAGCCGAGGCGGGCGTAATAATCCTCATCGCCGACAAGCAGCACGAGGCCGTGGCCCGCCTCGCGCGCGGCGTCGAGCGAATATTTGACGAGCGTCTCGCCGACGCCCTGCGAGCGGAAGGCCGGCTCCACCGTCAGCGGCCCCAAAAGCAGCGCCGGCGCGCCGCCGATAAGAATGGACGTCATGCGATTGGCGCCGACGAGCAGCGTGCCGACGCGGGCGACGAAGGAGAGCGAGCGATCCGGATCGACGCCCTCGCGCAGCCGATAGGCGGTGCGCGCGTAGCGCCCTGGCCCGAAGGCGCGCTCGTCGAGCTTTTCGATATGCGGCTCGTCGGCGGCGGTGAGCGGCGAGAATTTGACGGCGAGATCGATCATAGCCTTGGCCTGAAACGAGCGCAGGCCATAACACGGCTCAGGCCCCCCGTGGAAATGGCGAGCCGAGCCATGCTCCAGTTTTTCGGAGGGGGCCTCCGCTCTATCGGGCGGAGAGAGGCTCCAAGCTTTCTAATTGTTAAGTTTAAAGTGTCAAAAATGATTATATAATGCAGTGTTATACAATCATTTGGAGGACGGCAATGACGGTGCGGATACGCCTTCCCGGCGGCACGCTTAAGATTAAGCGGCGTTGGGAGCTCCGACAAACGGAACGGGACCGTGAAGTTCCAGTGTGGGAGTTTGGCGGGCTCTACTTTATCTGGTGGCCGAAAAGCCGCGCCTGATTTCTCGACCGCGCCCAAACGCTTGCCGCCCGTCGAAACGCCGACCTTGCTTTACTCGGCTTCGATGGGCGGTCTGGTCTCGCCGGCGATCGCCTCAATTATCCCCGAACTCTCTTCGCATCGCTGATGAATTCCTTCTCGGATCGGATTAGCCTCTTTCGGCGCCCCCGCGTCGTCTTTGCCGCTTTTAGTGGGCCGGGCTTCGCAAGACATTTTGCCACATGACCGATTTGCGCATTCGCCGCGCCGGAATAAGCGACGCGCGCGCCATCGCCGAAATCCTCATCGGCTCCTGGCGCGAGACCTATGCCGGGATCATGCCCGTCGAACATCTCGCCGCGCTCGACGTCGCGGAGCGCGCGCGGCGATGGCGCGGCCTTCTCGCAGAACCCCAGCAGCTATCCACCTTCGTGGTTTCGCGCGGCGAGGGTCCGCCCGAGGGCTTTGGCGCTTGCGGGGCGCCGCGTTCGCAGCGGCTCGCGGCGGCGGGCTTCGTCAGTGAATTTCACGCCCTTTATTTGCTTCGAAGCATCCAGCGGCGCGGCGCGGGAACGGCGCTGATGCGCCATATGGCGCGGCGCTTGAGGGCGGAGGGCGCGACCAACGCCGGCGTCTGGGTCTTTCGCGACAATCCCGGCGCGCGGCGCTTCTATGAGGCGCTCGGCGGCGAGGAACTCGGCCTCGAAGGCGTCTGGGGACCGAATGGAATCGACTATCCCGATCTCGCCTATGGCTGGCGCGATCTCGGCGCCCTCGCCGCGCCGGAATAAAATTAGCGCAGGCTCTTCATGATTTCCTTGATGAAGGGCGCGCGCTTGAACGTCCTTATGTCGAAGCGTCCCTGTTGCGGGCGCGCGCCGCCGCGTTGCGCCGCCGCTGCGTCGGCGAGCACGCCGGCGCGATAATCGTCGAGCGTCAATGCACCCGCGCCGCGCTTGTCCCAGCGTTTAAAAATCGCGTCCTTGGCTTTTTCGTATGAGTCGGACTTTCCTTCGGCCGCGGCGACATCCGCGAGGCCGAAGCTGAAATTGCGAAAATCCGCCGCGGTTATCTTGCCGTCGCCGTTTCCATCCATCTCCTTGAAGGTCTTGTCGATATAACGATTCGCTTCGGCGTCGGTAATGACGCCGTCATTGTCTTCGTCGAAAAGATGGAAGACCGCGTCGAGCGTATGCTCCGCATCGCTTTGGGCGCGCGCGTCCGGGACGGCGAGACAGAGCAGCATTAAGGCGGCGGCCCGCAGTTTGAGCATGTCGCGTGTCCTCATTTCTCTCCCATAACATTTTCCGCCGATGGGACTTCTTCCGGCTTAGGAAAATGCGTCAATTCAAAAAGGAGAGCGCCGCGCGGCGTCACCAATAGGGCGAGATGGCGGCCTTCTCCAGCGCCTCCGCGAGTCTTGCGCGCGTCGCTTGCGTCGTCTCGCGCGGCAGCGCGTCGAGCGCAAAGAAATCGGCTTCGGCGATTTCGTAATTGGGCGACAGCGGGCCTTCGTGGCGAAAGGACCGCACCACATAGAGCGCCACATGGTCGCGCAGGGAGACCCGGCGATTGAGATAGACGCCGAAAAGCTCCGGCGGCTCCTCGATGCGCACATTCGCCTCTTCGCTCAACTCGCGGTTGAGCGCCTCGATGAGCGTCTCACCAGCCTCAACGCCGCCGCCCGGCAAATAGAAGCCGGGGATGTATGTGTGCCGCACGAGCAGCACGCGATTGTCGGGGTCAATGACGAGGCCGCGCACGCCAAGCGTCATCGGCCGCTGGAAGCGGGCGCCGAAGGTGATGAGCCGCGACACGAGCCGCGCTCGCGCGGAAGGACGCGACCCCGCCGCCTCATGCTTGGTCAAAGCCGCCTCGCCATAGGAAAAGCCCGCGGCAGCGATGCGCGAAGCTTCGAAGATCACTATATCCGGCGTTGAAGCGGATTGTCATTTCGGCCGGACGTCGGACGGGCGAGGCTTGACTCGGGACATGCGCCGTCGTCTCTCGCCTCGCCTGAAGTTAACGGACGGCAAGCCGTCTGGAGGGGTTTCTTGAGTTTTCTTCTCGCCCATCTGTCCGACGCGCATATCGGGCCGATCCCGCGCCCCAATCTCGCGGAGCTGCTCGGCAAGCGCGTCACGGGTTATGTCAACTGGCTCTACAAGCGCGCCGATCAGCACGACATGGACGCGCTGAAAAGCATCGTCGCCGATATGAAGGCGCAGGCGCCAGACCATGTCGTGATGACCGGCGACATCGTGAACATCGGTCTTCCGGGCGAGATCGCGCTCGCAAGGGATTGGCTCGATTCGCTCGGCGCGCCGCAGGATGTGAGCTTTACGCCCGGCAATCACGACGCCTATGTCCCCGACGTGACCGGCCTCTTGCGGGAGGTTTTCGCGCCCTGGACCACGAGCGAGGCGTCGGGCGACGGCTTTCCTTATCTGCGCCGGCGCGGCGGGGTCGCGCTCATCGGGCTCGACACGGGGGTGCCGACGGCGCCTTTCGTCGCCTCAGGCCGGCTCGGCGAGACGCAGCGGGCGGCGCTGGGCGAATTGCTGGATCAGACCAGGGCGGAAGGCCTCGCGCGGGTCGTCTTCCTGCACCACCCGCCGCATGTGAACGGCGCCAGGGCGCTGCGCGGCCTCGACGACGCCGCCGAGTTCGAGGCCGTCATCGCCCGCCACGGCGCGGAACTGGTGCTGCACGGCCATAATCACAAGCCGAGCCTCCATCGTCTGCCGGGGCCGGACGCCGACGCGCCGGTTGTCGGCGTCGCCTCAGCCTCGGCGCGGCTTGGCGGCCACCGGCCGAGCGCCGCCTATAATCTCTATGAAATCGTGCGCGAGGGCGAAAAGCTGCACATCTCCATGCGCACCCGCGGCCTCGATGAGGCCGGCGAGATCGTCGAACTCGCCGCCGCCCGATTATGAGCCGCTATAGCGCGACATAATTCTGATAGAGCCAGACGCCGAGCACCGCGAGCAGGCCGAAGAAAGCCGCCGAGCCAAGAAATTCCATAAGGAACAAAACGGCTTGAAAGGCTTTCGCCGGAAACGGACGCGGCGTCTCCTTGGCGCCCTGTCCCGCCTTGGCGGCGCGCGCCGCTGCGATCTTGGCGCTGAGCGCCTGCGCCGCGCCGCCGCTCGCGAAATCGATCGCCAGCGCCTTTTCCCGCTCGATCAGGCGATGCGCGATATAGCTCGTGATCGCCTCGACCAGCTCCTCCACATCGTCGCTCTCGCGCAGGACGACGCGGCCGTGGCGCGTGTCCTGAAGAAAGCGATAGGTGCGGCGGTCGCGATCCATCTCGACGAAGCCGATCTGGTCGATAAAGAGGCGCGGGCGCTCGCCCGGCGTGAGGCCCGCGTCGAAAATGTCGCATTCCTTGGGGACCTGCGCCAGCACCGGGGCCAGCGCCTCGCCCAAAATCTCCAGCCGCGCCGTTTCGGCGGCGCGCAGATCCGAGATCGCGGCGGATTGCTCGGCGTTTTCGAGCCGCGCCCGGCGCAGCGCCCCGGCGAGGCTCGCCATGCGCTCATCGAGCGCGCCGGTCGGGCCTTTGCGCGTCGCGCGCTCGCGCTCGACGAGAGCCGACAGCCGTTCGGCGGGGGTCAGCGAGCCGTTCTTAAGGCCGGCGCCTTGAGCTTTATCCGACGGCGCGGGCAGGGGCTCTTCCATTTCTTCCACTCGCAGAAGCCCTCGCGGCGGCGGGCGTTAGCGCATTGTTCACTATAGCGGCTATCCCCGATGGTGCGAAGCGCGCGCCGCCGCAAAGAGGCGGGGATTGGACTTTATCCCCCGGCTCCGGCTAGGGATTCGTTAAGTCGCCGCTGATTCCGGCGATTAATTGCAAAGAACGCCGGATCTAGCGGCGGCGCGGAGGAAATCCATGGCGGTCACCCATGGCGCATCGAATGCCGGCGGCGCAATCTTCGAGCGCATCCTTGTCGGCATGGGGTTTGGGATTGTCGCCGCGCTGGAGGCGGCCGGGGGCGGCGAACATGCGATCGTCGCCGGCTTTTTCGCCGGAGTCGCCATCTATGTGATGCGACGCTCCTCCGAGAGCGCCCGCCGGGCGGCGGATTTCGGCGTCGATTTCCTCGTCGTGGCCTCTTTCACGCTGCTATGCGACCGCGCCGGCCTGCTGTGGCGCGCGCCGGACGGCTTCGCCGATCTCTTCCGCTTCTCGCCGGTCGGCGCAGCGACGGCGACGCTCCTTTACCTTACAGGCGTCGTCACGCTGCGGGCGCGTTCGCGCATGGCCGTGCGGGCGGCGCTCTTCGTTCTGCCCTTCCTGTTCAGCCTGTTTGTCGCGCTGGGCTCGCCGCCCATAACGCGGATCGGCGGGCTGTTGCTGCTCGGCCTGGACGTTCCCGAGATTTTCAAGAATGTCGCCGGGCGCACGCTCGTTCTTTTCCTTCTGAATGAGGCGGTCGTCGTCGGCGTGCCGCTGGCGCTTGGCCGTTTCCTGCCGCGGCAGTGGCGCCCGCACAGCATTCTTTTCGCTTCGGCCTTCCTCGCGTCGCTCACGCCCTATGTCGCGAGCTCCGTCTCCTACTTTGTCGCGCCCTATTTGCCGACGCCTTTCGCGGCTCTTGTCGCGGCCGTCATCGCGGCGCTCGCTCAGGCGGGGCTGTGGGGCGAAACCTATCTCGTGACGCAGGCCTTCGCCGGCCTGCTGCGGGCGACGCCTTCCCTCCAGGTCGTCGTCTTCCACGATTGGAGGAGCGGCGCGGAAAAAGGCGCGGTTTACGGCTTCGTCTTTATGGCGCTGCTGCTCGCCGTCTCGCTCGTCGTCTCCTTCGAACCCGCGGTCGCATTCATTGTCGCGACGGCGCCAATAAGCGGCGTGCTGATTGGCGCGGCGTTGTTTCCGCTCGCCCGCGCGATCGTCGAAAGCACCGATTCGACGCCGCCTTTCCGCATGCGCGTCGAGGAAATCTATCTGCATCCTTCGAATTATCTTCGCGGCGCCGTGGTCGGCGCGGCCGTGGTCGTGGCGCTGAAGATCGGCCTGCCGGCGATGGCGAGCGGCGACCGCTTTCTGTTCGGCGCGGCGACCGGCGCGCTGGCCTATGCGGGGGTCGACGCGGGAATCGATTTCTTCGTGCTGACGCAAGGGGGCCGCCAGCATTTGCGCAACTGGCGGGTCTATTCGCTCGGCGTGATTCTCGGCGCCCTCGTCGGCGGCGCCATCGCCTGGTATCTCGATACGGCACAGATTCAGACGATCATATCGAAGTTTTTCGCCTATACGTCGCTCGATTACGCGTCCGATGGACGGCCGCGCGACTCCTATGTGATCCGCCCGCTGTTCACCAAATGGGGCGCGACCGATCTCGGCGTCGTCGACGGCGGCGTGCGGCTGCTCTTCGACGAGTCCTTTTCCGGCGTCATTCAATGGGTGTTCGCCGCGCCGCTCTTCTCGATCAATCTTTTCTTCCTGACCGCGCTCATCGAGCGGAGTCTTCGCCCGCTGCGCCAGCTCGCGAGCTGGCAGGGTCTCGACATGCTCGTCGAGAACGCCGTGCGCGTGCTGCGCTGGGGCCTATGGATGGCGCCGGTGATCTATTCCTTTCTCAAGGCGACGCCTGATCCCGCCTGGTACAATCAGGACGGCCTCATTCGCACCGGCGTCGCGACCTGGATGAATTACATCCTGCCCGACAATGATTTCCGCGCCTGGAGCCTCGATATTTTCACCGCGCTTCTCGCTTATGACGCGTTGCGCGTGCTCATCTGGTTCGATCATATGGGGCTGCGCGTCGCGACGCTCGTCAATCTCTCCTTCGTTGGCGGCGACGTCGCCGATGAAAAGGCGGCGCGCTTCGTCGGCAAGGCGCAAACGAGCCGCGCCATACCGGAAGGGATTCGCCGCTTCGGAACATGGGCGCCCTTGCTGCTGCCTTTCTACATCCCGCGCGGGGTCGAATGGGACAAGGCGTGGGGCGCGGCGGAGCAACTCTCGCATACGCGCCCGCCCTCCTACGCCTATCTCGTGGTCGGCTATCTCGTCTATGCGGCGCTCGTCGCTTTCGGCCTTGTGATTTTTCTGCTCGGTCGGCTGGCGCGCGCGCAAAAGGTGCCGATCGAGGGCGTCACCGGCGCCGGCGGCGCGCCGGGTTCGCGGCCGCTCACGCTCACCAACGGCCTGATGACCAGCGAATGGTTTCAGGACGGGCAGGGCGCGATCCGCATCGAAGGCGTCGCTCGCGGCGGACCGCCGATCGATCTTACGCGTCGGCCGAACGATCACGCGCATCCGCGCGGACGATTCCTGTTCCTGCGCGAAGATGGAGGCGAACTCTGGTCGATCGGCGAGGCGCCGACGCGCTGCCCGAGCGCACAGGCGTCGCTCACCGACGCGGGCGAGAACTGCCTTTTCTTCATGGCGGAGCGCAACGGCTTCGCGATCGAAGCGCGCGTATCGCTCTCCGCCGACGAAGCGGTGGAGATCACGCGCCTCAAGATCGTCAACCTCGACCAACGCGCTCGCAAGCTGACGCTTGCCTCGCTGCGCGAATGGGTGCTGAACGAAGCCGCCGTCGAATTGCGCGATCCCGCCTATAACGCGATCCATGTCGGCACATGGTATGTGCGTTCGCTCAACGCCATCTTCGCGCAGAACCGCCTGCTCAAGGGCGGCGCGCGGCGACACGCCGACCGGCGCCTGTCGCCGGAGATCGGCTTCCACGCCATCGGCGCCGGCCCCGGCGCCAAGGTCACGGTCGTCGGCTATGAGGATGTGAAGTCGCGCTTTTATGGCATGGGCGCGACGAATTCTCCCGACAGCTTGCTGGGACTCGGTTCGCCGCGCGATCCCGAAGACGAGGGACTGCTTTATGGTTTCGAGCCTTGCGCGAGCCTGCGCGTCGACGTGGAGCTCGCGCCCGCGGGCGCGAGCGAATTGATCATTGTCGACGGCTGGGCGCGCAATATGGGAAGCGCCACGGATTCCGTCGCGCGGCATCTCGGCATGCAGCCGGTCACGCCGGAGACGCTCGACAAGGCGCTGTCGCGCCGGCGCGCGCTCGTCATGCCGCCGACGCCCAAGAAGCCGCGCTATCAATTCTCCGAAGACGGACGGAGCCTGACGCTCGCGCCTGGCACGCCGCGTCCTTTCGCCCATGTCATCGCCAACGCGGTGGGACAGGGCGCGGTGCTGACCAATGACGGCGATATTTTCTCCTTCCATGGAAATTCGCGTCTGAACAGCTTCACGCCCTTCCGCATGGGCGAAGGGCGCATGGCGCCGGCGGGACAGATGATCTACGTCTACGATCTCGCCCGAACCGACCCGCATAGCCCGACATTCGTGCCGCTGCGCCATCGCGACGCCGAATATCAGGTGACGTTCTCGCTCGGCGCCGCGGTCTTTCGCGCGGAGCGCGACCAACTCGAACTCGAGATGACGGTCGTCGTCAGTCCCACACAGCCGATCGAATTCAAGCTGCTCAGAATACGCAACAAGTCGGATCACGAGCGGCTGCTGCAGATCACGCCGGCGATGGAGATCGTCCTCGCAGAGACGCCCAATGAGAGTCTCGGCGCGGTCGAATCCGTCATCGACGGGAACCAGCATTCGATCTATTTCCGCAATCCGAAAAATAATTTCGTGCAGGGTTGGGCCTTCGTCACGACCTCGCTTCCAGCGGAATTCGCTGAGACCTCGCGCCGCCGCTTTCTCGGCCATGAAAGCCGCAATCCCTATCTGCCTTACATGGTCGAGCATGGCCATCCCGACGCCGGCGCGCCCGCGCATGAGCGCAAGGTTGCGGCCTTCAGCGCCGCGCTCGACGTTCCGGCGGGAGGAGAGGCGACGGTCGTCGTCGCGCTCGGCCAGACGACGACGATCGAGGAAGCGAAGCGGCTCGCGGAATATGCGTGCAATCCCGCCAATGCGCGCGCCGAACTCGACGCGAGCGCGCGCGCCTGGGAGAAGCGACTCTCCGTGCTGCGCATCAAGACCAATCGTCCTGACTTCGACCGTCTCGTCAATGATTGGCTGCCATACCAATTGCTCGCTGCGCGTCTGTGGGGACGCACCGGGCCGGCGCAACGTTCCGGCGCCACGGGCTATCGCGATCAATTGCAGGACGTGATCCCGCTCATCCATCTCGCGCCGGAACGCGCCCGCGCGCAGATTCTGCTGCACGCCGCGCATCAATATATCGAGGGCGACGCCTGCAAATGGTGGCATCGCGCCCCCAATGGCGGCACCGGCCTCGCCGACCGCACGCATTCGTCGGATCCGCATCTATGGTTGCCCTATGTCACGATCCGCTATGTGCGCGGCACGGGCGACAAGGGGATCCTCGACGCGGTTGAGACTTTCCTCGAGGCGAATCCCGTGCCGAAGGAAGAGGAGGGCCAAGCCACCGTGCCGCTCACCTCTCGCGATAAGGACACCTTGCTCGGCCATTGCGCCCGCGCCATCGACTGGACGCTCGCGCGTTTCGGCGCGCATGGCCTGCCGCTCATGGGCTCGGGCGATTGGGACGACGGCATGAACCTCATCGGCGACGAGGGGCGCGGCGAGAGCGTGTGGCTCGGCTTTTTCCTGCACGGCATTCTCCTCGATATCGCGCCTTTCTTCGAGGAGAAGGGCGACGCTCTCCGCGCCGAGCGCTATCGCGACCGCGCCGAAAAGCTGCGCGAAGCGCTTGAGAAATGCTGGCGCGGCGACCGCTATATCCGCGCTTACGCCGACGACGGGCGGGAAGTCGCGCCGATGAGCGCGATGACCTCGTCCTGGCCGACGCTGGCGCGCGCCGTCGACGCCGCGCGCGGGCGCGAGGCGATCGAGAAGGCGCTCGCCGTTCTTGGCCGCCGCAATCGCGTGCTGCTCGTTCATCCGCCCTATGACGAGCATTCGCGTCCCTATCCGGGGCGCAGCGCCGAATATCCGCCGGGCGTGCGCGAGAATGGCGGCCAATATTCGCATGGCGTTTCCTGGTTCGTCGATGCGCTGGCGATGCTCGGGGCCGATGCGCAGACGAAAGGCGATGCGCGCGCGGCGGAAGAATTGTTCCGCGAAGCCTTCGAGACATGGATCGCGATTTCGCCGATCTCAAAGCTCGCGACGCCGGCCGAAGCGGATATCTACGGCCTGCCGCCGCATCAGCAGCCCGCCGACGTCTATGAAGGCGTCGGCTATGAAGGGCATGGCGGCTGGAGCTGGTATACGGGCGCCGCGGCGCGCATGCTGTCGGCGGCTTACGCCTTGCTCGGCCTCGAATTCGAGAATGGCCAATTGCAGCCGCGCCCCGACGCTTTCAGCCCGAAAGGCGAGTTGCGGCTGGAGCATGTCACATTCCGCGGCAAGACATTCGAAGCCCAAAAGCGGCGTCGGTTCTGATCTTCTCGTTCCCGCCGATCTTAAAGAGCGCGCTTTCGAAAAAATGGAAATCCGGTTCTTCGCGTAACGCGCGCTCTTAACTTTTGACTCGATCACGCGATTCGCATTGAGGGGATTGCCCAAATGCGGCGTGATCTAAAGGAAGCGCCCATGGGCGATCACGTCGTCACGCTCAACGCCGGCTCGTCGTCGGTGAAATTCGCGCTCTTTACAGTTGGCGCCGCCGTCTGGCCGCGGCTGGTCGCCGCCGGCAAGGTCGAAGGGATCGGCGCGACGCCGCGTTTTCGGGTTCGCGTCGCGGGCGATGAGGCAAGCGAGACGCAGCTGGGCCTGCTCGATCAGAAAGGCGCTATCGCCGAGATTCTCGCCTGGATCGAGCGCGCCTATCCCGATATCGCCATCGGCGCCATCGGCCATCGCGTCGTGCACGGCGGGCTGCGTCTGACGGCGCCGACCGTCGTCGACGATCCGACGCTTGCGGCGCTTCGCGAACTCATTCCGCTCGCGCCGTTGCATCAGCCGTATAACATCGCGGGGCTCGAAGCGGCGCGGCAAGCCTTTCCGCATGTGCCGCAGGTCGCCTGTTTCGACACGGCCTTCCATCACGGGCGCGCCTTTGTCGACGAAGCCTATGCGCTTCCCTATTCCTATTACGAGCGCGGCCTGCGGCGTTTTGGCTTTCATGGCCTTTCCTATGAATATATCGCGCGGCGCATGCGCGAGATCGATCCGATCCGCGCCGAGGGCGGCGCCATCGTCGCGCATCTTGGCAATGGCGCTTCGCTTTGCGCCATGAAGGGCGGACGCTCGGTCGCGACCAGCATGGGCTTTTCGACGCTCGACGGCCTGGCGATGGGCACGCGCTGCGGCCAGATCGATCCCGGGCTGCTGCTCTATCTCTTGCAAAGCGAAGGGATGAGCGCGGATGAATTATCGCGGCTCCTTTACGATGATTCGGGGCTTCTTGGCCTATCGGGCCTGTCGTCCGACATGCGCGCGCTCGAAGCGTCGAACGCGCCGCGCGCGGGCGCCGCGATCGACTATTTCATTCACCACATCAAGATGGGGATAGCCGCGCTTGCGGCGACGATCGGCGGCTTCGACGCGCTGGTCTTTACGGCGGGAATTGGGGAGCGTTCGGCGCGTGTGCGCGCGGGCGTCGTCGATGGGCTCGACTGGCTTGGCCTCAAACTCGACAACGAGGCTAATATGCGCGACGCAGGGAAGATTTCCGACGCAATGTCGCGCGCGCCCGTCTTCGTCACGCCGACTAACGAGGAAGCGATGATTGCGCGCCATACGATCGAAGCGGCTGGTCTCGAACGCGTGGTCACTTGATGCTGCGGCGTAGCTTGCCGTCCATTCGATGCGGGAGCGCGGCCTTTTCGGCGACAAAAAGAACGCGATGTCGGAAAGGGTTGACCGGGCTTTGCGTTGCCTTCAGAATAAACGGCAATTACTCCAGTTGATTGGCGATGAACTCGCGATTAAGGCGAACGTCGGCCAATCGATAAAGCCGTGACCTTGTCTATTGTCGCGCGGGCCGAGGTCAAAGTGTCCAACGCTAGAATTGATATTGGCTCATTGGCCGATAAAGAACGGGCTGTACTGGCCGCCATCCTTCGGCGGCTGCCGGAAACGGTCTCGCCCGATCAACTGACGTTCCTGGGCTTGATTGGCGCCGCCGGGGCGGCGGCGGGCTTCGTCGCGAGCCGCTGGTCGAACTGGTTCCTGATTCTCGCCGCCTTCGGCGTGCTGGCGAACTGGCTTGGCGACGCGCTTTCCAAGGAACTTTCGAGCCGGCTCGACATCGAGCGATCGCGCTATGGCTATTTCATCGATCATTCCACCGATCTGATCGCGCAGACTTTAGTTATCGTGGGGTTGGGATTGTCGCCCTATTTCACGATCGGCTCGGCGCTGCTCGTTCTGTCCCTCTATCTGCTGGTCAATTCATATGCCTATTTATGCGTGGTGACCCAAGGCGGGCGTCGGGCTGAATATAGCGATGCGGGAACGACGTTCATCCGTCTGCTGGTCGTGGGGTGGACGCTAATTGCGGCTTGGGCGGGGCCGGGGATCGCGCGCGAACAATTCTATTCTTTCGCCGTGCTCGATATTTTCGTCGTGAGCGCGTCCCTCTGCGTGTTCGTGGGCTTTCTTTTCGCCGTGCGCAGCGATCTTGCTCATATCCGCCTTCAGGAGATCGGCGAGGCCGAAAGCCGCGGCGATATGAGCGGCGCCGGCGGCCGCGCCTCGCCGAAAAAGCCTGCGCGCGGCGAGAAATCCGGCGTCACGAGGAGAGAGTCTGATCCGTGGCGAGATTGAGTCGCCTCGGCGTCGGTGAGGCTGTTGATTTCGATATCTCAATTTCGCCAGTTTTTGTTGGCCTTTTTTGAGAAACTTGTCTGAGGAGAGGATGACAAATTACAATTCTGGCCGCAGCGAGAGATGACGACTCGAGATCCTCTTACGCCTTAAACCGCTTTCGGCGGCCACTCGCCGAGTCTATGCCCTCTGGGGCGCTGTGAGCGCCGACCGACGCTAACAAAAAGGCGGGCTTACTGGAAAACAGGCGGAAGAGCTCGGGCGTCGAAGAATAACCGTGATTCATATTAGGAACAGGAGCATATGGGATTTCCAATCGTTCTCATGGGGTTTAATCGGCCGGAATATTTCGAGCGCGTGCTCGCCTCTTTCAAATCGCAGCGCGACATCCAACTCGATGAGAGCGAGATATTTCTGTTTCAGGATGGCGCGGTGAATGCGATATCGGGGAAACGATATGCCTCCGATGAGGATATCGCCGAAAATGTCCGGCTCTTTCACGTCTATTTCCCGGGCGGAACGGTCTTCCAGGCAAATTCCAATCTTGGCGTCGCATTGAATTTCGAGCGCGCCGAGCGCTACGTATTTGAAGAGTTGCAGGCCCCTCTGGCTTATTTTTTTGAAGATGATCTCGAACTTGGCCCATTTTATATAAAAACATTAAATCGCTTAGCCGATATGGCGATGGCCAGCGAGGATATTGGCTATTTCGCGGCCTATGGAGCGCATGACCTATATGTCGCTTCGCCAGAGACGTGCAATCGTTTAGTCAAACTCGACCACCATTGGGGGTTTGGACTCACGCGCCGCGAATGGAAAAAATACGAGCCCTATATCGACCAATATTTATCGATCGTTCGCGAACATGACTATCGAGAGCGTCCGGCGCCCGAAATTATCAGCTTATTCCGGTCCTGGGGCTGCGGCGTTCCAGGCACCAGCCAGGATGTGGCGAAGACGCTGGCGTGTCATCTCTCGGGATCTGTGAAAATCAACACGCTTGCGACACTGGCGCGCTATATCGGAGCATATGGCCTGCATATGACCCCGGATATATTCGCCCAGATAAATTACGATAGGACGATCGTCATTGAGGAAGATATTTGTCCACATCCGACGCTCGAAAATGCGGATATGGCGACACTGCGCGCGGAGCTCGCCGCATACTGCGTATCTAATTATTTTCGGCCAACGGACGAGAAAAGCGACTGCGGATCGAAGACGCCATTAAATGATAAGGGTCGCCCATTGATTACTGCGATTGATAATCTGTCTTCTCCCAGCCCTGAAACTCAAAATGCGCCGCCAGGGCCGAGCGCTCCATCGATGGCGCTTATTATGAGCGAAGCGGAACGAATTCTTTTTGTTTCTTTTCTAAGTTGTTCCCAAAACTATTTAGAATTTGGATCGGGCGCAAGCACGCTTCTCGCTTCCAAGCTCGTTGGAGGGCGGGTCTGGTCGGTGGACTCCTCGCCGGAATGGCATGAACGTGTGAAGCAAGACGGTTCATTTGTGCCCGAAAAAACCACGCTGCATTATGTGGACATTGGGCCAGTAGGAGATTGGGGATGGCCAAAAGATACTTCAAACGCCGAGGCGTTTCCTCGCTATTCGCGTGATGTCTGGGGACTGTGCAAAGGTGAACCTATTGATCTGTTTTTGATAGATGGCCGCTTTCGAGTCGCATGTTTCGTAGAAACCTTAAAAAGAGCTTCGCCCCATAGTTTTATATTTATTCATGACTATACCGTTAGGCCGGTTTATCATGTTATTGAAAGTGTCGCGCAAAAAGTCGCCGTGGTGGACACCCTAGCGCTGTTTCGACCTAACGGCGCAAAATTTGATCTGATCGATGAAATCAGCGAGAAATATAAGTTGGATCCAACTTAGATTATTTCTTTAAGAAAATTGACGATTCAGACTCTCTTCCAGTTGGTCAGCTCTTTTAGCAGAACGCCTTTGATAGCTTATTAGCAGACGCGAGAGCGTCGCATATAAAACTTGTGGGCCGCATATCGGGTGAATCGTCGGCGATCATAGCTATGTCATGCGCGGAAGCGGAACGCCCAACTTCATTTCAGAGACGAGGCTGTCAATCATTTTCCAAACTCTGACCTGCCGCGATTGCCCGGTCTGTCGGCCCTGATTCGCGCGAGGCGGTCACTTATGAATTTGAAACAATCAACGTCGTCGACAGCCTCCCGATGAGAAAATAAAAGGTTGTCCATCATAGGCGGTTGGCGCATCGCCGCAGGCCAACGTTGATTTTTGTTCGCTAGGGCAAAAAAAAATTGCCATACCGCAATGGGATTCCATAAAATAACTTGGGCTTCCCAATCGAATAGCGTCGGTTCGCCGACATGCTGCGACGCATTCATCTCGCCAACCCTGGAGCGCGCTCTTGCCGAAAAACGAGCTGTTGGTTCTTTTTGGCGGGATTAAACAAAAGATTACCCGCGCGCGGATGGAGAGCTCCGATGTGTGCGGCCATGTGGACGTGCTTACGGACGGCGTTCTACATGGATGGGCGCTAGCGCCCAGGTCGCCGCATGTTCCGGTCTTCGTCCAGTGCGTCGTGGGGGAGAAAGCTCTCGATCCCGTGCTTGCGTTAGGCGAGCGGCCAGATGTCGCCGCCGCACATTATCAAACAGCGGTCTGCGGTTTTTCCATCGACATTAGGCCCCTTGTCGATTCCCTCGCAGCGGATAACAAGCGTTCGCCAATCACCATCGACGTTCTTGCCGGATATGACACACTAAAGAAAATTGGCAGTTGGACGCCGTGCCGCTGGATGGCGGATTTTGGGGTCTACGAGGAGGATGTCGACCGTGCGAAAATTAGGCAGCTGGGAGTTGCTTCCGCGCAAATCCTAACGCGGGCGAACAGAGAGTTTCACGTTCGCCAGAAAGAGTTTCCATTCCTGGCGGAAACTGACGCATTCGAAGATTATCAGCGTCATGCGCTGAGCGCCGCCGTGGCGAAAGTCGTCGCGCCCACGAGCTTTCCAGAGACTTTGCGCATGTCGCAAGGCAAGAAGCTCGTGCTTTCAAACTATGTGGATCAGCAGAGGTATCGGTTCAATCTCAGTCGCTCCTTTCGCGTTGAACTTGCCGATTCGGAAATCGACTCATATTTGCGCTGGTATCTCACGACATATGTGCCTCATCACCGCGGATGGCGGCGGGCTCCGCTTTCCGCCCAAGAAATCGAATATCTTAACGGCGGGAGCCCATTGCCCTTCGCCACTCTCGCCATGTATCTTTTTATGCCGGAGGCATTTCGTGAAGCGGCGCGCGGGACAGAAGAGTTTCGTATCGAGCTCGCTTATTGGTGGGCTGTCGAACAGGCGCCGTCGGCGTTCATCGAGGACTGTCTCGTTCCGGACTGGTGCATCGATCTCCTGCGCAAAAGCCGCAAAGAGCTTCACGCCACCCAATTTCCGTTGACGCATTTCATGGAGCGCTATTTTGCGCGCCATCAGGAATTGCATTTTCTCGACTTGACCCGCGCCGCCCATCGCTTGTTGTATTATTTCTATTTGATCCTGCTTGCGGCGGAACGCCCCGATCTTCTCCGTCTCTTCCCACCCCAAATTTTGGCGCAACTTATCGACGCCGGCGATGGCTCGATAAAGGGATTTTCTGGACTTGCGCATAAGATTTTCGAGATATTGGAGCTTGGCGCATTCGCTTTTGCGCCAAAATCGTATTTGCAAATGATCTCCGCGCGGATGTTTGACCTAAAGAAGATGAAGTTCCGCACTCTTTCGACCGAGGGCCATCGGCTATTGAGCGCGGCTTGGCCGGCGCCCAGATCGCAAAAAAAAATAGACGTCCAACTCATCGGGCCCTTAGAGAAGGCGTCTGGCCTTGGTCAGGCGGTGCGGCTCTCCGCCGCGATAATCGAAAAGGCCGGATTCAAAATAGGAGCCTTCGATTTCGGCCTCGACAATCCTGCGCCGGAAGGATTCAGTTCAAAGGTCAAGACCGACAAACTACAGAAAAGCCGAATTAACATTGTACACCTAAATGGAGAATCGGTTCAGCTGGCTTTTTCTTATTTGCCGGACGTGTTCGATGGCTCATATAATATCGGCTATTTTTATTGGGAATTGGATACGCCAGCGGCCTGCCACCATCTTTCCATAGAATTATTGGACGAGATTTGGGTGTCATCTGAATATTGCCGGGAGACCTATGCCAAGGTCACCGACAAGCCAGTGATCAACGTGGGCATGTGCGTCGAAAGCGTTACGGTTTCAAAGAATGACGCGCGGAATTATGCGCGCAAGAAACTCGGATGCTCAGACGATGAATTCGTCTTTCTTGCCGCTTTCGATTCTTTTTCTTTCGTTCAGCGGAAAAATCCGATCGGAGTCATCCGCGCGTTCCGCGCCGCTTTTTCCGAGAACGAACGGGTCCGTCTCGTTCTCAAGACGCAAAACCGCAGTCGTGTCCAAGATCCGCAACAGACTCGGATATGGGAGGCGGTGGACGACGAAATCGCCACGGACGAACGCGTTGCGTTGCTCGACGAGACTCTGACCTATAAAGACCTGCGCAGGCTAAAGAGCGGCGTCGACTGCTACATATCCTTGCATCGCTCCGAAGGATGGGGCTTCGGAATGATCGAAGCGATGGCGATGGGCATTCCCGTCATCGCGACCGCCTATTCTGGAAACATGGACTTTTGCACGCCGGAGACATGCTGGCTCGTCGACTATGATCTCGTCTGTCTTTATCCAGACGATTACATTTTCGTCGTTCCCGGACAGAAATGGGCCGAACCCAAACTGGATTCGGCGGCGGCTCAGATGCGCGCCGTCGCTTTTGACGTTGAGGAAAGGGAAAGGCGCGCCAAATTCGCCTCTGATTTCGTCAACAACAACTTTAGCGAAGCCGCGATCTCGCAGCGTTATGGCGCGAGGCTCAAGGAAATATTGGCGCGTTTGGATTGAGCGCCTTTAACAGTCTGCCTGAGAATATTGGCGAACGATCTTCCGCAAGATGAGGCCGGCCATTGCGGTGTGCTTTGTAGCGGTTGACGCGTATCAGTGCCGCAAACCTCATCGAGTTCGCGCGCATCGCGCTACGCGACGACAAGCCGATCAAAGCTTGGTCGTGCCGCCCCGCGTCGCCGCCGCCGTGATACGCTCACGACGCATCCTCCAGGCTCAGCCGAGACGGCCATTATTTCACCATCCTTCAATGAGATTTTTCATAAAGCTCAGGTCTATGGTGAAGTTTTATTGGAATTGCTGCGAACAGAAAGAAGGCATTCATGAGCTCTGCGATGCGCTCGACGCCGTCGTTCTTCTCGCCTCATTTGGGTTCCAAGCTCAGGGAGTTCTGGCGTATTGTCGGCGCTGTCTTGTTACAGGATATGCGCACGCGTTTCGGCGCCAGCTATTTCGGCTATCTGATCGCGATCGCGTGGCCGCTCGCGCATATGGTTCTGATTATCGTCGCTTACTATATACGGACTCGGTTGGCTCCTATTGGCGATAGCCCAACCATGTTTATCAGCACTGGCGTCATTCCCTATATTCTTTGCCTCTATCCGGCGCGGCTCATGGCGATGGCGATTGTTCAAAATCGCAGCCTGCTCAATCTTCCGGTGGTGTACCCCATTCACCTCATCGTCAGCCGATGCATTCTCGAAATGTTGAATGCAATGGTCGTTCTGTCTATCTTTCTGTTCGTCCTTTATTTATTGGATTTTGATGTCATGCCGACCGATCTCTCTGAGGCGATGAGAGCGGTGGGAGCGGCCATATTTCTCGGCTTCGGATTAGGCTTTATGAATATATCACTGTGCCTATTGATGGGCGGGTTCTTTATGCTCTTTTTTCTTTTAGCGATGGCTGGTCTTTATATTTTTTCGGGCGTCTATATACCAACTTCAGTATTGCCGGAAACAGTTCGTGAATATATCATATATAATCCTATTTTTAATATTGTTGAATGGATGCGATCAGCTTATTATACGAGCTACGATGGACAAGCGATTAATAGAACATTGGTCGTTGGCGTGGGCGCGGCCGGCCTCACGATTGGGCTCGCGGGCGAGCGTTTCCTGAGGGGAGCATTTTTGCGCTGATCCAGCGATTTGCAAAAAATACTTTTCTCTACGAAAGAGAGGGCTTTGGCGGGGCGAAGCTCTAGGCTCCAGACTCAATTGGTCCACCATGTGACGGCGGCTGCGAGATAGACGGCGCTTGCGAAGACATGCGCGAGCTTGTCATATCGTGTTGCGATACGCCGCCAGTCTTTGAGGCGGCAGAACATCCGTTCGACGAGGTTGCGCTGCTTTATAGGCTTGCTTGTCAAAGGATGAAAGCGTTTTCGCGTCGGGTTGTTTGGGATCACGGGAGAGGTTTTGCGCTCGGCAAGGAACGCGCGCCAACCGTTGGAATCGTAGGCGGCGTCAGCCATGCAAAGACGCGCTGGCGGCAAAGGGGTCAACAGCGTCAGGCGCAACGAACATCACCCCAGTTGGCCAGGCGTCACTTCGAAAGCGATGGGGCGTCCTTCTCCGTCGACGACGGCGTGGATTTTTGTTGTGCGTCCCCCGCGCGAACGCCCGATCGCCTGCTCCGACGCCCCCCTTTTCCGCCTGCCGCCGAGCGGTGCCTTGGCCGTGGTGGAGTCGACATCTGAACGTCGTCCGGGCTCGTTTCCACCAAGGCGGCGAACAGCCGCCGCCAATGCCCCTTGATGCTCCAGCGTCGGAAACGATTATAGATCGTCGTTGGCGGGCCATAGATTGCCGGAGTGTCCTGCCAGCGGCAGCCGGATTTCAGCACATGGATTATGCCGCTGATGATCCGACGATCATCGTCCTGCCGCGCGCCGGGTTGATTTTTCGGCAGGAGCGGATCGATCGCCGCCCACTGCCGGTCGTTCAGCCAAAACTCGCCCGCCATGATTCGCCTCCTGCTGTGACGGTTGAATCACAGCTGTGCAAGACCAATCAATACATTGATTGAGTTTTCAGCCTAGAAGTTCCCATTGTCCAATATCTTCGGCGTGCGCTCATCGAGGGGGCCGAGCGAACCAACTCCAAATACGCCCAAATCGCCCGTGACGATAACCGAATCAGCGTCCGGCCGAACGGTAATGGCTGTCGTTCCAGGCGCGACTGTTCGGTCGATCGCCGCATAGCTCCCGCCCGGAAAAATGATCGATGCGAGCTCTGTAATGTCTACGACTTCGAGCATTTCTCCGCGCTGATCGAAAATTTCGGCGCGGCCGGCGCGCGACCGCACATCGAACAAAAGTTGATATGCATGCGCCGAAGGCGGCAACTCAAAGGTCACAGCCTGTTCCTTGCTCTTTAGGCCGTAGACGCGCAGACCGTTTAGGTCAAATCCTTGCGCGACGTTAAAAGGAAGGGGCGGCGACAGGAGAGAGAATTCTCGCTGGGTCCTATTTTGAGGAGAAGGCCTTTTCGAAATAATCCCTTCGAGCCAATACCGACTAAAAAATTGATCTATGTTGTTTCCTTGCCATCGGAATTCGTCCATCAACGCGAGTTCGGAGCGGCGCAATGGATACATGTTGCGCGTCAGCGCGCCAAAAGAATCCGCCACGATAAAATTTCCGGCCTCGCCGGCTTTTCCCAGGTGGAGGTCGAATTCGTGAAAGGAAACGCCCCGGCCGGCTCGAAAGCTGCCCAATATGCGATCTTCGTAACGGCCGACATAGGGCCGCCAATCATCGCGCGGGGTAAACCGATCTACGTATTGTAAATAATACTCGTCAATTAGGGAATCAACGAACGGCAAAAAACTGGAATGCATGTCGCAAGATGCGATCCTATTTGGGGTTTCGCCCATAATAATTAATCCGTGATCGTCGAGAGAACTCCAAATATTGGATAACAGATCCAAACGTTCGGTCGGCGTCAGATGCTCCAAGACCGCATAAACGACAATAATGTCGAACCGATCTTTGTCGAGAATTTTTCTTACGTCATTCGCCTCAACCTGGTCGAAAGCCACATTGGGGCTATTCATTTTCGACGCCGCGTTCTTAGCATAGGAAATATGCTCTCCATCGAGATCTATTCCAAGAACCGACCCCACGAAAGGCGCATAACTCAGGACTTTCTGGCCTTGCCCGCAACCGATTTCAAGAACTCGCGCTTTTCCTGCGCCGACCAGGCGCGCAATGACAGGGGAAAGAACAAAGCAGCCGGCGTCGAACCGCGACGTCCAACTATTGGGTCCGCTCCACGCCTCCGAAAAATCTCTCTCCCGCCTGCGTCGATATTCTTCTATACGCGCGTCGAGTTCAGAATCGTGCTGTGAAGTCAGATAGGTCGCGCCCCGCGCCAAAAGACTGCTCCCGGAAGTGGATTAACAGAAAAATATGTCAGGCGACCTGCGCATATCACGAAGCGCTTCTTGCGGACACCAAATTAAGCTTTTCGCGCCGACCTCTCAATGTTTCAACATCGCTTGAGAAACAGAGGCATCCCTGCCGACCGCCATGCCAGGCGCCGTAATTTGGTTGTCTCAGTTTGCATAGATCGCCGGCAGCGCTGCGGCGAAGTTTTTCGCGACGAAGATCAAACTTCCGGCTTGATCATCAGCGTCAGCGCGTCCGTTATGATCTCATCACTCCAAGGGAATGAGACCGTATCAACAATCCGGAGGCCGGCCCGCGACGCGAGATGGGCAAATAGGTCTTGCGTCATATAATTGCGCCAGTGCGGCGATTGGGTGAAATGGCCGGTCGGATTCCGGTCATAGGCCGAGTGATGAAAAAGCGCCTTGCCGCCCGGCTTCAGAACGCGGCCTGTCTCCTTGAGATAAGACGCCATCGTCATGAGCTCGAAATGCACCATTGCGTCGTAACTAAAGGCCGCCGTAAAGCTGCTGTCGAGCTGAGGGATGGTCATCCCATCCTCCGACAGAGTCGCGGTTAGCTTCGGGTTGTCCTTAAAGCGTTCCGTCGCGATGGCGATGGCGTCGACCGAGGTGTCGATCGCAAATATTCGTTGATAACCCTGCGGCACCAGAACCGTATGTCTTCCTTGACCGCAGGCGATTTCAAGCAACTCAGTCGTATCGAGCGTATCGAACCATTGGCGGAACGTCGTGACGGGATTCCAGAAACGTTCAGCAAAGGGCTCGACCTGTTCAAAATATCCGAAGTCCACGCTCTGTCGATTTTTCCACATATTGATGACGTCTAAATGAGGATCATTCGCGGACATAGCGCCTTTCCTTCGACGGTAACTTTTTCTAGGCCGCCTAGAATTGTTGGGGAATGGCGGCGAGTTTAGCGATGTTTTTGAGCATGATGCAAACGCAGGCATGATATGCGTGTCGGCGAAGTCGAAAGCGCCTCGGCAGGCGAAGGATCGCTCTGCGGCAGCTCAAGCTGGCGATGGTTTTGCGGGACTGTGAGACAGTCTGCGCCGGGGCAGTGCAAAAACCGGACTTGGCGTGTCGTCGAACGATAGCTCGCCCCCGTGGAGATGAAAGTCTCTTTCCGCCGACGCCGACGGGAGCAGGGCGCTCGTCGGCGTCGCGGAACGATCTTTATTGAATAACCCCCAGATTGGCGCTGCTTCCGAAGCCGCCGGCGTTATTCATGAACCAGATCGACGCGCTGCCATCCGTATTGCGCCAGAGAATATCGCCGCTGACGCCGTCAAACGAGCCATTGCCGACGACGTTCCAGGCGATGGGCGCGCTCCCGACCGTGACCGCCGAAGTGATGGTCCCGCCGTTCATCAACCAGGTCGCTGCCGTCCCGTTCGTATTGCGCCAAAAAATATCCGCTCGGCCTTCGCCGCTGAAGTCGCGCACGGCGGCGACGGTCCAAGAGGACGGCACCACGCCGATCGTTCCGCCCGAGGCGAAGGCCCCGTTGTTTAATAGCCACATCGCCGTCGCGCCATCCATATTGCGCCACAGAATGTCGCTTGTTCCATCCCCGTTGAAGTCGCCAACCCCAGCCACGCTCCAATCCGTGGACGCGACCCCGACCGTGGAAGCGGACTGGATGGCGAGCCCGTTCATCCGCCAGATCGCGACCGTCCCATTGACGTTGCGCCAGAGAATGTCGGCTTTGCTGTTTGTCCCGAAGAATTTTCCGACGCCGACGACGCTCCACCCGCTGGACGCCACGCCAATGTTCCCCGCCGAGAGGATCGCGCCGGGATTGGCGCCGTTCATCTGCCAGATAGATGCGGTTCCATCGGAATTGCGCCAAAGAATGTCGCTTGTTCCATCTGCGTTGAAATCGCCAACGCCCACGACGCTCCATGCCGTGGGCACGACTCCGATGGTGAAGCCCGAACTGACCGCGCCACCTATCATCAGCCACATCGCGACCGAGCCATCCGCGCCGCGCCACAATATGTCGGATTTTCCGTCGTGGTTGAAATCGCCGGTCCCAGCGACGCCCCACGTCCACCATGCCTGTTGCGCCTCGCGATCCACGCGAATGCGCGGCTTGCTGACGGTGCCTCCGGGACGCGTGTCGGAGATCGACAGGCCGGTGTTGACGAGAGCGGTTTCGATCTGCGCGGCCGTCGCGCCCGGATAACGCGACTTGATCGCCGCAATCGCGCCGGCGACATGCGGCGTCGCCATCGACGTGCCGATCAGACACCCATAGGCGTTTGTCGACCCGTTGTTGAGGACGACGGGTCCGACGATGTAAGTGGAGCCTATATCGATGCATTGTCCGCCCGATTCGCCGCCGGGCGCCACTACGTCGACGAGGCTCGACATATTGGAAAAGGAGGAAATGACGTCAGTCTTGGTCGTCGAACCGACCGTCACTGCGGTCGATATGCAGCCCGGAGCGTTGACCTGGGACTTCGAGCCATTATTGCCGGACGCAATCGCCGTCAGGACGCCGACGCTTCGCAGACTGTCGATAATGCCCTTACGCGAATCATTGTCGCACGCCGATGAATATAATCCGCCGCCAATGCTTATGTTGACCGACGCGACCGGAAAGCCGCCTGGGCTCAAATTGGAAAAGATATAGTTGAGCGCGCTGACCTGATCGGAGGTATATGACAGCACGCATGGCGGCGATGACGGGCTACAGGATCCAGCGTCGTTGAAACGCGTAAAGACCTGTATGGCGAGAACCTTCGAAGCCTTGGCGACGCCGTTCGGCGGTTCGGTTCCGGAGAGAGCGGTGTTAAAACCAGCCGCGATGCCGGCCACATGAGTTCCATGATAGCAGAGATTGAAGGCGGTCGCTCCGGCGGTCGTGTTGCAATTCGTCGCATTCGGATCCGCGGAGCCGGCTCCGGTTTGGGAATTGCCGCCATTCGGGCAGAGCGTGAGGCCGCCGCCGCCGCCGTTAGCGTTTGAGAAACAGGCCTCCGCGACTACCTTGCCGCTGAGGAACTCATGCGCGGATTTCACCCCCGTGTCGATTACGGCGACCGTTTGGTTGTTTCCAAGCGCGCCAGCGGCATAGGCCGCCGGCATGCCGATGAGAGGCACGCTCTCGTTCAGCGACGGCGCCTCCAGCCGATCATGCTGGATAGTCAGCACGCGCGAATCGGCTCCCAACGCCTCCAGTTCTTGCGCCGTCACGTTGATCGCGAAGCCGGCCGTGATCGGGAAAGTCGTAAGACCGCGGGGAAATCCGCGTGCGGTAGGGTTTTCTGCGTCGCCGAAATGAGATGAGAGGATCGCGCTCCTCGCCGCGGCGACTTGCGATTTGATGTTCGCAATGCTCGTCGGATCTCCCTGGATCGCGGTGGGAGGCACGGGGGACTCGAACATAACGATGACGCGGACATAGCCTTTATTTTGCGCGATCGTCAGCAATTGCGAGGCGCTCGTCGCGCCGGCCGTCTTCCCCGAGAGAGCCGATGATTGCGCCATCGCCGCCGGCGCCGCTCCAAAGATGCCGATTAACGCGAAAGCGCCCTGCGCGATCGCGCACATTGCAACCAAGAAACGCCAAAGCGAATGAAACATTTTGACCTCCAAACCCGCTCATACGCTCGCCGATGCTATCGTTGCGAGCAGTCCCGTCTCAATATCTTGCCTAAATCTCGAATCCGATTAAGGTTGCGCCGACCTGACCAAGTTTAATATGGTTAGCATACGGCGGCGAGCCGAGGCTAACGCAGATTTTTAAAAAAATAGTGTCGTAACGCCGCGGCGACGCGCGCTTGTTCTTTATTCGTCATACGTCTTTATTCGAAGTCAACGCCACTGAGGATGGCGCCTCCCTGAAAGGCGGCCTGCGCGTTACGGCGCAATGGGCCAATCGGCGCCGGTTTTGAAAAACTGAAAGGAGGAGCGGATGCGCGACATCTCTCAAACCTTAGTGAAACTTCTCGGCGTCGTGGCGACGTCGCTCGGGTGTTCCGCCCCGCTTTGCGCGCAGGGAGCGCCCCCGATGACCGTCGCTCCAATGGCGGTCGTCAATCGGGTCGGCGCGTCAATGGCGTCTCCTGACGCGAACAGAGCCGGCCTCACGCCATCTTCGGGCGCGTCAGGAAAATCCGCGCCCGTTCCGGTCAAATCGGCGGCTGGCCGATATGAGCCCGCGCGGATCCCGACGGCCTCTGGACAGTCCGGACCTGGGCTGAGGCCCGAACCGGCGACGACGACGACATCAGCGCCCCTGCCAGTCGCGTCCGCGGCGGGACACTCTCTTCCCAAGTCTCTGCTCCCTGCCGGCAGGTCCAACGCCAAATGATGCGCTAGATCACGCTGCATTTGGGCGGAATAGACCGAATGCGCCGACGCGCATTTGAGCCGCTTTTTTGCTGCTCCGAGGAGTCGGCGGCCGCGCGCTCCCGCGCTGGAATCCCGCACGCCTTTTTCAGGCGTCGCGTTTCAAAACGATCGTCGAATAGCCAAATCGCTGCAGCACGAAATGCGACACGCTATAATCGTGCAAATTGAGAAACTCATTGACTGCCTGCACGACTCCATAAGGCCGAGCCTCAAACAGCGACCATGGCGTATAATTTCCCAGCACGATCTGGCCGCCTTGTTTTAAGATGCGCTTGCTGAGTTGGAGAAGCTGCATCGTTTCGTCGCGCGACGACGGAGATTCAAAAAAAATCCAGTCGAAGGCGAGCGGTTTCATTGTAGCCAAGTCGTTCATCCAAACGCCTTCCAAAAGCGTCAGCCGGTTTGAGGCTAAGCCGTTATCAACGGCATATTTAGCCAAGCACGATACATTCTCCCCGGCGTAAACAAGAGAAAGCGCGTCGTTCAAATCCAACAGCGTGAGAGTCGGCGTTTCGGGGTGAGGGCGGATCTCCAATCCGGCGGCGCCGCCTAATTGCATCATCATCGTCATCCTGGACGTATGCATCTTCGCATCCCGGAGTTTTTCCTCCGGGATATCCATCGGAATTTGAGGCAGCATGAAGTAGGGATTGTCACCCGTTGCAAGAATATATTGTTGAACGCATTCACTCATGCGGGCGACGAGCGTTTGGATTTCTGCTTCTAGCGCGCCCGGCGATTTAAGGGGTGGCGCATCTGGAAAAGCGTAGCGGGAATCGGAGGGGGCGAGCGCGTCGGATCGCTGCATCGACGGCGCTTGCGCCGATGTGTCGATATTGATCGTCATTGAGTTATGAGAAGCGGCGATAAACGTCTCAGCTGCGGTCCTATCATAATTGGGGAGATCCCGCGCATCCCGTCGAATTTGTTGATATTCGCGTTCATAAGCGGCAGCCCCGATTTCGACCTCGGCTTGTAGCGGGGGGAGAGCTTCAGCGACGCGGAGCGCCGTTGATTGATTTGCAATCCGACAGGGAAGCTCATTCTGCTTGAGAAAAACTAGGTAATTATCCAGCCGGTCCGCATATGTCGCGAGATAATTCGAAGGATAATAATCCGTAGAGAAAACTCCAGCCGCGATCTGATCGAGCTCCGCCGGCGAAATGCAGGGGATATTGAGAAAGGCGGCCAATTCGCTCGTCCGGGCGTCGCATGACGCGAGAGCGGCGCGAACGCCGCTGTTTAACGCCATAATGGCGCCGTGAATCCGGGAGCCGACCAAAAGATCCGCCGATTGCAACGCCTGCCGCCATGCTTCGTAGGAGAGGTGTATCTCCGCATGACCCTTTACCCAGGCGCGCGTTTCTTCAACCGTGCGCCCCTGCGGCGTATTGAGCAGGAGAGTCCGTTCGCGGTCCTCAAGCAAGGCGCTTCTGCCGACGGACGGATCGCGAAAAGTTACGAGATCCATTTCTCCTTGTAAGAAATACTTCGCTTGGCGCTTAATCCCAATTTCGAATAGTTTTTTGGTCAGCGCCCTATGCCGACGGATCGGCGTCGCCGAGACCGCCACTTTTTCAATTGTATCGTTTGAAAATGCGGCAGGTTCCGCGCCGTTGACGAACGCCGACGGACAGCCAATGACATGGGCGCGTTTGAATCCGTTGCGCGCTAGAAGTTCGGCGGTAAATTGCCCGCGAACGCCGATTGAAGCGCTTCGATCAAGGATGAGCGAAAGAAACCTCTTCAGACTGTCCGTAAAACAAAAAAACTCGTGGTAGGTGTCCGCCTGAGCGCCCGCGCCAACGAGCACAATGTGTTTCGAGCCTGATTTCAGAAGCTGTGCGGCCTCGAACTCCACATTGACGCCCGGACGCAGAAAGTTCGCAAGAGACAGCAATATTGTATTGCTTTCATGCGCGACGTCGTCCCAATAATTAATTTCCTTTCCAACAACAACGGTGCTCCTTAGACCTTGCATAAAACAAATATTTCCAGAATTGAATGACGTATGTCTGAATTTCTCAAAAAGCGGAGCGTCGCTTCCTCCACGCTCCGGCTCCGCGAGATTGACGAGGCACACGGTCATGAGGGGACTTTTCCTTTCTGCGCGACGACTCAAAACCGTCAGATTGCGCGGAATGGGAGAATCTGAATTTCCGAAATCATTAAATTGTCTATATCTCTTCGTCCCGAAAAACTGAAGCAAGCCGAGGGGCGCGGCGCTCGCCTCGTCGGCGCGCGCGAGAGCGGCCGACGAAGCCAAGACCAAAAAACCGGACAAGCTGCGCCGGGGGCTTACGCCCCAGATGCTTTATGGCCGGGAATAGTGTGGCTGGTTTTGTCCCAGCTCAACGGCGCCCGACGCATCTTATGGCGCCAAATGAAAATGTAGAGCGCGCGCAACGCCGCAGAAAAATTAATGAAATTCGAGAAAACGATTCTCGGCGCCGCCATCAATCCTTGCCCCAATCCATAGATCGAGGTCGTAAAGATCATTCGCTGTGCGAGCCGATTGACGAGCAAAATCATGTTGATCAGGAACAGCAGCCTTAAGGTAGGATTGAGCATCGCATAGCCGGCGATGAGCCATTCTTCGCTCAATTTTCCGAGAATAATGATCGCGACAGCATTGAAAACGAGAAAATAAGCGATGACGGCGATGATTCCGGACAGGATGCCCTTGCGATCGCGGAGAAAGAAGATTTTCTCGAAAAGAGTCGTTCCCCAGCCGAGCTTGGACGAGCCCTGAAAACCGATGCCCAGAAGCCAGCGGGCGCGCTGGCGATAGGCGGCGCGGTAGTCGCTGGGGAAATTTTCTCTCGCGGCGATCGCGAGCGGCCGATCGATCCGCTGCAACTCATCGCTCCCGCGCGGAATATCCAACGTGTAGGGAGCCTTATTGAGTATGAAGGCGGACTTCAGGCCAAGCGCGTTGATCGCGAAAGCGACGTCATAGTCCTCCGTCAACGCAATCGGATCGAACACTTCGCCTCGACGGCGGGATTTCAAGGCTTCGATCGCTCGCCTGCTGAAGCAGGCCGCTACGCCAGCGCATGGAACGACGCCCGTGAGACGTTGTCGGACCAACAGATCCTTATTATGAAATTCCGCGAATTCATCCATATAAGTGCCCGCCGTCATTTGAAGGAGCGAGCGGCTAAAGGAGTACACGGGGATCTGGATAAAATCGAACTGGCCGACCAGCCCGCTAAACAACGCGGACTCCAAGGGATGAATCACATCCTCGGCGTCGTGCAACACATAGCCCTCAAACTTGATGTTTGAAGCTTTTTCATATTCGCCGATTTCCGCGATGATCGCATTGAGACAGTCGGCCTTTGTCGTCGGCCCGTTATGGGGGCCGACCACAAGATGAATGTTTTGCGGGCGTTCCGCCGCCGCCCTGAGCGCTTCCTGCTGAGTCGCCTGATCATTCGGATAGGCGCCGACAAAAAAGACCGTCGTTGCCGAATGGACTGCGTTCGTGCTCAACATCTCATAAATGACAGCCTCTTCGCGCCAGGCCGGCACCATGACCGCGAGAGGGCGTAACGGCCCTTGAAGCCGCGTCAGTTCAGAAAACCTGGATTCTTCGGTTCGGAACGTTCCCGAAAATCGCATGATCCAATAGGCGACATCCACGAAGACGTCGTCGAGGCTGTAAAGAATAATGGCGATGCTAAAAACAAAGAACCCTCCCACCAGCGCGTCGACATAGGCGACAGTGGCGTCCGTCAGGTCATACATCTGTCGTCCTTAAATTCTTCGACATTGTTCGAATGAGCGCGTGTCGGACGTTCTTGCACGTCTTGCCGCTCAAGCCGGGAAAGCTAAGCGCTAAAGCCGCCTAGACAGTGGCCAAAGTTGAAAGCGAGGGCGCCAATCTTGCGCGTATCGCTGCGACGATCCGCTGCGCCGCCTGGCCATCGCCATAGGGAAAAACCGGGATGGACATGCGTGCGTAAAGCTCCGGATCGTCGCAGAGCTGCGAGATCGCCTTCGACACCGACGCGGAGTTCGTGCCGATGACGCGCACCGCTCCGGCGCGAACCGCCTCCGGCCGCTCGGTTGTATTCCGCAGCACCAGCACGGGCTTGCCCAGAGCGGGCGCTTCCTCCTGGAGACCGCCGCTGTCCGTCACGACGATCCAGCATCTCTTCAGGGCCTCGACCATATCGGCATAGTCGATCGCATCCGTCACCACGATCCGCGGATGGCCATCGAGAATCCGACGCGCTGGCTCGTGGGCCCGTGGATTAGGATGCGTGACGAAAAACATCCCAAGGTCATCATGCCGGTCGATCGCCTCCCTCATGCCTCTTAGCGCGTTTTCGATGGGCGCGCCGAAGCTTTCTCGCCTGTGCGCCGTCGCCAGAATGACGCGAGGCAAGTTCGGGAATCCCTTCGGCGCGGGCAATTGGCGCGCGGCGGTCTGCAGCAGCGCGTCAATGCCGGTATTGCCCGTGACGAGACAGTTCTGGCGATCGACGCCTTCGCGCAAGAGATTATTAAACGAGGCGCTCGTGGGCGCGAAATGCATGGATGCAGTCAACCCCGCGATTCGCCTGTTGAGTTCTTCCGGATAAGGATCGTTGAGTTTTCCCGTCCGAAGCCCCGCCTCAATATGCATGAAGGGCACGTTCTTGTGAAACGCGGCGAGCGACACCACCGCAACCGAGGTCGTGTCGCCCTGAGCAATGACGCAGGCGGGCCGGATCTCGTCGATAACGCTATCCATCTCCGCGATCACCTTGCCGAAGAGCTCGTTAAGCGAACCGTTTCGACGTTCGAGATCGAGCCGACGCGAAGGGGTGGCTCCAAAGTCTTTTAGAGTTCCTTCCACGACGTCAGCATGCTGGCCGGTCGTCATCACGTAGGGAAAGGCCCAATCCGAACGATTGAGCTCGGAAATGACCGGTCCCATTTTGATGGCTTCGGGACGCGTTCCCACAATACATAGACAGCAAGTTTTTGATTTAGTTTTATTATTACTTTGCTGTTGGCTCCTCAGGTCATTCATTCAGGCTATCCTTAGAAAAGCGAACTGGACCTATAAGTGAGTAGTTTATAAGAGTCCATTAACAATTTCGTCATGATCTAACCATAATTCGGTAAGGAACTAGCGTCCTATCAAGACAGAAATGCCGACGAATGAGAGAAACAGCCCCAACACTATGACAATAGTGGCGCCACTTGCGCCGAAAAACAGGCCGCCAATGAATCCAGCGACCGAAATTAGCGAAAATAAGACAACTAACAACAACATGACTCTCATGGCGTTCTCTTCTCCTGGTTTGTTTCATTATCAGTTTAGCTAAGTTTTAGACGGACGATGGGCCTAAGTCAGCGTTCTGCTTGGTTTTTTAGCAGCAGTTGAAACTGATTATGGGGCGAGTGGCTGGAGGAGTAGAGATAAGATCGCTGAACCGGGAAGATTGTCTATAGATTGATCTTATACATCTTGTCGCATGCCAGAAGTCACGCCGCGCTAGTCGCAGCGCCGGCAAATTCATATGAACAGCCTAATTTTCAGAGCATTTCCGATGCGAACGCGCTGGCGGCCACCCAAGCGGAGCAAATGAATGCGCTGGGATCGAAAACTCCGTCGGCGTCCGCACTGAAGGGCATGCGTCCTTGCTGCGATATTTTGGCAAGGGGTCAGCTTGGGCTTTGTAAATACTTGACACATTACGGCATCATATTGAATATAAGGGTGTTATCTTCCCGAAAGCGAATTAAGAGGCCATCTCTATGCAGTTGGAAATTATCATCGACTGTAGCAATGATGCTTTCGGCGAGGACTCAATAACGCGGGGCCAAGAACTCGCTAACATTCTTGGCGCTCTTATTGCGGTCCTGATTGACGAGGGTCTGGCGCCCGGGGAGTTGCTGAGCCTGCGCGACCGTAACGCCAATATGGTGGGCCACGCCCAACTAAGCGAATAATCCTTGCGCGCCGACCTTGGCCTTCTCTATCGAGCGACGACGATAAAAATCCCCGTCACCCGCGGGGCCGAAGTTGAGGCGGCAATCCATTTTTTCGCGGGAAGGCGGGTTGATGCGCCGCCCGGACGCCGCAAGCATTAAAGCTCGCAGCCGCCGTCGGGGATTTTCCAAGAATTCAAACCGCCCCCTGCCGAAATTTTGCTCGAATCGTAATTATTGATTAACTATAAGCAAGTGTATCGCCCCTGATTCATGTGATGGCGCGTTCGAAAATTCGGCTATCCGAATTTCGGCTTCTCACAAAAACAGATGGAGCATGATCGTGGGGCGCGTTATTCGCCGACCTTGCGCGACGATTCTCTTTTTGGCGTTGGCGTTTACGTTCCCGACGCGAATGAATGCGCTCGCTGAAGACACCGACGCGGTCCGTGAGGAGCCGCCGCCGGGAACGCCGGGATACCAAGACCTCGCATTCGCCTTTGCGCGTCTCGCCAAGGGCGATTCCGAAGGCGCACTCAAATATGCGCGACGCGCGCGAAATCTTGCGCCTGATTATGAGATGCCGGTGCGCCTGCTGGCGGACATTCTGAGCAAATTAGGGCGGCCTGCCGAGGCGGTTGAGGTCATCGACGGCTTTGTCGCCTCCCACAAGCATTCCATGACGCTGATCGCTCAGCGCGGCCATTTGCGAAAGCGGCTCTTGGACGTCGCCGGCGCGGAGGCCGATCTCCGCAGCGCGCGGCAAAGCGGCGCGCTGACCAAGGAGCAAGTCGCCGCGATCGACGTCGCCCTGTTCGATCTTCAGATGGACGCGGCTTACAAAGACATCGACGAAACTCGGTTGAATGAGGCCATAAAGAAAGCGCAAGCGGCCCGGGAATTGGATCCCAAGGCGGAAGCCCCTGTCCGACTCATCGCCGACGCCAACAGCCGGCTGGGCCGCATGGAGGCCGCTCTCGCCGAACTCAATCTTTACGCCTCGCAAAATAAGCCGAGCGGACGTCTCCTCGCCCAACGCGCCTATCTGCGCCGCGCGATGAAGGACATCAAAGGGGCCGAGGCGGATTTCGAAGCCGCGCTCGCCGCGCCGGATATTCAGCCGAACGAAAAGCTACAACTGAACAACGCCCTCGCGGAAGCCAGCAAGGCCGAACAGGACGCCATTGCGCAGGCCGAACTTGCGGAGGTCTACAAAGCGATCGAAGAACGCGACTACCGGCGCGCAGCGCAGGCGGCGCGCGACGTTCGCGCTAAATATCCAAAAGCCGAGCCCCCGCTGCTCGCGCTGATGGCGGCGTTGAACAGCTCGCGAAAGGCCCAGCAAGCAGTAAAAGAAGCGGATTTATACATTAAGGACAATGCGCCAAGTTCGACGCTGCTGGCGCAGCGCGGTTACAGCCGGCGCGCGACGGGCGATTTGCGCGGCGCCATTGAGGATTTCAACGCCGCGCTCGCTCAACCTGGTCTCGAGCCCCCGCAGGAGAAGAGAATAAAGCTCGCGCTTGCGGAAGCGAAGCGCGCGAGCGAGTCAGGCGGTCGATTCGCCGGGGCGGAGGCGACGCCTTTGGAACAGGCGCTCAACAGCGGTTATGACGCGCTAAAGCTGGGGCGGCTGGATGCGGCCGTGCGCGCGGCGCGAGAGGCGCATGGCCTTGATCCGAAAGCCGAGGAGCCGGTTCTCCTCCTCTTGAGCGCGCTGCTGCGGCAGGGACGCAAGTCTGACGCTCTGGCGGAAGCGAACCGCTACCTTGCATCCGTCCCGCAAAGCCCCGAGGTTCTTGCGCAGCGCGGCTTTATCCGTCGTCAGACCGGAGATGTGAGCGGCGCGGCGGCGGATTTCGAGCAGGCGTTGAAAAATGGTCTGCCGGCCGATCAGAAAGTCACCGTCGCGCGGGCGCTGGAGGAAGCGCGCTACACGCTCGTCGCTGAGAAGGCTTTTAAGGCGCTGGCCGCGCGGGATTGGGGAACCGCATTACGGTATGGACTTGCCGCCGAGTCTTTCGCCCATGCGAACGAAGCCGTCTTTCGCGTAACGATCGCCGCGCTTGCTGGCCTTGGGCGCAAGGATGAGGCGCTGAAGAAATCGAACGCGCTCATCGGGCGCGGCAAGGCGAGCGGCGAGGCCTATGCGCAGCGGGGCTTTCTTCGTAAGGGGCTCGAAGACAATGACGGCGCCTATGCGGATTTTGTGAAGGCGCTCGAACGCGGCGATTTGCCTCCCGCGCAAAAGGTGGCGGTAGAACATGAGCTCGCCGCTGCGAGAGCCCTCGCCTATGAGAAAGCGGGGGACGTGACTCGCGCGCGGGACGAGCTCGTCAACTTCGCGCAGAGTCATCCCAATTATGCGGACGGATGGTCGACGCTCGGCCAGTTCTATGCGCGTCAAAAGGAATATACATCCGCCGTTTCGGCTTACGAAAGCAGTCTCGCGGTCGAACGGCGCGGCGAAGTATTGCTCAACGCCGGCTATGCGAGCGTCTATGTGGACCGTTCGAAAGAAGCGCTCTTTTTTAGGGAAGCGATCGACCGTTGGTCCAGCGATCCGTCGCTCAGGGAGCGTCCCGCCCGTGATCGAGAGGTGATTAGAACACAGATTGTCGAAGCGGATGCGAGCGTTCGTACGAATGTGGTGTTCAACGGCATGGCCGATCGGCCGAAACGCTGGGGCGGGTATCAGGTGCAGCCGAGCTTCGAAACGACGCTCCGGTTCGACGGCCGCCATCTACCGTCCTTTTATGGGCTCGAATGTTTGGTGGGCGGATTTTGGTCTCAGGACCAAACGCGCTTCAGGGAGGCCTATTCGCGGCTCGGTTTGCGCCTTCGTCCCATCGACGGCGTCAATTTCTCGGTCAGCGCCGAATGGCAGCACCATTTCACGAACAACGCGCCCTATAATCAGCTCGCCTTGTCATGGGGCTATGGCTATGGCGGATTCGCCTACTCAAGCGCCGGAAGCGCAGGCGCTGCAGGCGCGCTGGAGCCGGCGATGCTGAACTATCCCCATGAGACGAAATGGCAACCCTTGGTGAGCATCGCGACATACGGCAGCTACAGGGTCGGCGAACGCCGGTATCTCAATAACGCGGTGGGGTTGCTCGGCTACTCCTACTGGGATGCGAACAGCCGCACGGTGCTGGGGGCCGCCGCCATGGGAATGGGGACATATGACAGCGCGGACGCCCGCCAGTTTGGCTTTGGGGTAGGACCGGCGTTGGTCGCGCGCGCATGGCTCGGCGGAGACTATTATCGCGCCTATGACGGCATTCTTTCTGTTCAAATTGGCTATCTGTTCCCCTTCGGGGAGAGCCGGCGCCAAGGCGGTCTCAACACGACGATCGGCGTGTCCTTTTAACGCGACGCAAGTCCGTCTGGCGACCGTCCCGGCGCGTCGTGGGCGCGAGCCCCAACGCGCAGGCGGCGCGTCGCCAATTCACGGCCCGGCGGCGCGCGGGCTCGTCACGACAATCGAATGAAAATAAACTAACGCGTCTTCTGAATAGAATCCGACAAGCCCGCTCGAATAAGGCCTTTCGTGATCCGTGAAGGTCGTCAACAGAACGCCGTCGACGAATACGGTAAGCGTCGTTGACGTTGGAGAAGCGGCCTGGACAATTTTGACGACATATCGATTTCCGATTGGATATGTTGGATGGCGTCCCGCCGCCAGGAAGCGCTGATCGCCGGGATAGGCAGGGTCTCCTTTGCCAAGCTCCCAGCCGTTCGGCTTGGGGACGAAGTAATAGAAATGCTTATCGTCGACATAGTCCCACAATAGCCAAGCCACTTCCCAGGGATTTGGGGCGTCTTGCAGACGCAATTGCTTCTCGGTGTGAAGCGCCGCCTCGATGGTGAAATTGCCCTGAGTCTCAACCGGCCAAGCAGGAAACGGCCCGCCGATCAGACCGGCGTGCGTTTCGCTCGCCGAACTCGACTCCTTCGGCTTTATAGACAATGCAAGCCCGTCGAACTGGCGGACGACGGCGTTCCTCCCATAGCCGTGATAAATGGACTTCCAATTGTGAGCGAGAAGCTGTCCTTCTTCGACGCCGGTTTCAGGGGCGTGAGGAACTGCGCTGTCAAAAACATCGGAAAGAACGATAGGGTCGGACGTTACCGTCACGACCGCGCGCCGCGACGTGGACGCCGCGGCGTTCTTGCATTTTATCGTATAAGTCGTCGTTCGGGCCGGCCGCACGACGACGTTTCCCGAAAACTCATGAACCGTAAAGCCAGGATCGCGCGGATGGCTTGAACCTACGCAGAAGTCGGCGTTGGCGGCGGAAAACGCCAAGGTCGCCGATTGACCCGCATTGATCGTCGTTGGCTTCGCCGCCAGAGTGGCGATTGGCGCTTTCCCAGTCGCTAGCGGATGCGTCGACGCCGATTCATCACTTGACGCAGCCCCAGCCGAGGCGCTGGCCAATGAGATAGATGCTGAGGCAAGACATCTTAAAAAAACGGCCCGTCTCATATTAACTCCGTTAGGGATGGCCTCCTCTAACAATCTTACGACCGCAATTTAATCGAACTTCGTCAAGCTGACGATAAGGGTGCGCCTGCGGAGCTGTTCAGCTCGAACAAGCGCAAAGGGGCTATGCTAACGGCGCTAGCGTCCTAGCCGCCGCTTCGCTCTTTTGGGTGTGGAAGCCGCGGCAAGGGATCTTTTCCGCCCCCCGAAAATAAGCGCGCTTTTGCCACCGCCGCTTTAAGAAGCCGCGTGGTCGTCTTGATAGCTTGCCGAGGTCCATTGGTAGACCTCGTAGCCGTCAACCACCTTGCCGGCATCGCTGAAGCCTCCGCGCTGCTCCACCGGCTCGATGATCTGCTTGGCGCAGGCGATCGTGCCCGGCAGCGCATATTTCTGCATATGGCCGGCGATATCAATGACGCGGTCGCTCATTTCCTCCATCGGCGTCTGCTCGTCGTAATAGACATGCCCGGCGTTGACGCCGCAACGGACCGTGAAATTTGATCTGATCATTTTCACATTCGCGTTGAACGCCGCGAGACCGCTTATCACGTCCTTGGCGGCTTTCAGCGCGGCGTCGATCGTCGGAAAGCAGGCCATGACCCCATCCGGCGTCCATGCCGCCTTCAACGAGCCGTTGCTGCGAAGCTTGTTGTCGACGAGATCCTTATATTCACGGAAATCGTGTTCGATGAAGGTCTTATCCTCGCCGAGCTTCATCTTGGTGGAGTCGACGACGTCTATGGATAGGAAGGCGAGGTCGCGGCCCATCGACTCCAACTCGCGCTTGGCCGCCGCCATGACCTTCAGCAACTCCGCCCGGCTCTTGGCGTTGCGGGCGTCCATCGCCTTCATCTTTTCCTTGACCGGCGCAAGCAATCGAGCGTCGGCCCCGGCGGGGGTGGCGGATTGAAGCGCATCGAAGTCGCGCTGCATCGTCGCCCGATAGATCGCCGTCACGACCTTGCGCTGCAAGCTGTCGACCCACATACGCCCGATGATAATCCCCCCGACCAGAAACCAGCGCGCCAGCTCATAGCCCTTGAAATTGGTGGGCGCGATCGACTTTACCCACCGGATCATCCGTCCGTCCAAGACTTCTATGTATTCAATCCAAGGATATGACGCCGCATTCTTGAAATAAGGCGTGACAAGCGGGATGAGGATAATCGCAAGCGCCGCGAGCAGACCGGCGTTCGCCAGCCCCAGTAAGAATCTGGCCAGCCTCAGATAGAGCGGATATCCGGGATTGCGCGAATTTGCCATGAGCGTCTTTCGATCGAACGGGGATGCCGAGCCCTAGCTTTATCGCACGCGTAAATAGATGTCTGCAATTCTGACCTACGCGCGCTAACGGGAGTAAGCCGCTCGAATGGGAGGAAGCCAATGCTACGGGGGCGAAGCTGATGGCGGCGCAAGCTGGCGCGCAGGATTTTTCCATAGAGCGGCTAGTCCAGCTTTATTTTCTAAGAGACAAGGGGCTCTATGAATATCGCGTCCGGTCCAATCGCGATATCGCGAGCAGGCGCAGCTCCACCTCAATTCTCTTTAGACGCATATACAGGCCAACTCGTGACGCTGAGCATGCCGACGGGCTGAAAAAGCGGCAATACGCTCACCACCCGGGCGCTGCACACTGCGAATGTGTTCGGGCTACCTTACAAGATCTTCGTCTGTGCGGTCGGGTTCGTCGTCGCCATGCTTTCCGTCACGGGGATTTACATTTGGTGGAAGAAGCGGGCGGCGCTGGCGGCGCATGTTCAGCCGGCGCCGGCGCAGCATGCGCCGGCGGAGTGAATGCATGCGAAATTTTTGCGAATTCGAACGCGCGATCGAATTCTCTCAAACCTGGCTGATCGCCGCTCTGTCTTCTTCCCGATGCGTAGGCCGCCGCGTGAGGCCAGAAATCGGCGTTCCCAATTTGGTTGCGAAATGGCGCGCCGGTCAGGATAAAGATGCGAACTCTTATGTGATTGAAATAGGTCTGTCATACAATGGCTCTTTCGACAAATGGCTCTTTGGGGATAGTTTGGCCCGCTTCGACTGGGAAAAGGTCCCGGACGGAGCTGGCGTGTGGCCGGGAGCGGCGCAGGGGGGCGCGCGCGCCGAAACACATTCTGCGCTTTCGTCGAGAAAACGCTCGTAGTCCGCAACTGCGCTTGACGAAGCGTCGAGGCCTCGTAGCCGCCGTCATTGATCGGCCGGTCTGATCGACGGCGCCTCGACCCAGATATGGCGGTCGCCGTCGATAACCAGGACGCCTCATACAACGACACGCGGAAGCGACATCTTGAAAGTCGCGCCTCCGCCGGGCGTATCATCAACCCATATTTTTCCCTTCAGCTTGGTAACGAGCTCCTTGGCAATTGCTAAGCCAAGCCCCGCGCCTGACGTACCTTCGCTCTTGCGCCAGAACGGCTCGAAAATTGTTCGCCGATCATCTTCTGCGACGCCGACGCCGTGATCTATAACCTCGATCGTCGCGTGATCGTCAATTCGAATCGCCACTGTGCCGCCAGCGGGCTCAGCACGAAGAGCGTTGTCGATAAGGTTGGCGATAACCGCCTCGATCGCGCCCTTGTTGCCGCGAACCAACACGGCGCCGGAGGGACCCAAGTACTCAATTTCACGACCATCACGAATTGCGAGCAGCGCGGCGTCATCGACCATCGCCCGCGCCAATGCGGCGATATCGACAACCTCATCTAGAGGGAGAGTTTGTTCCTCCGCACGCGCTTCGGCGAGCAGTTGGTGAATGATATGGGATATCCGCCAAACATCTCGCTTAAGTTGGAATTCAAAATTCGCTTCTCGTGGCGCGTCAAGGCGCGCCGCTAGGATGGCGACGGGCGTCCGCAATTCATGAGCGGCGTTGGCCGTAAAAAGTCGCTGCCTTTTCGTCCCGATATCTAACCTGTCGAGCGCGTGATTTATCGCGCCAACAAGCGGCATCGCCTCGGTGGGGACGACGCTCAATGTTAACCGGTTGCCCAGAGTATCCATATCGATGAGGGATGCTTCATGAGCAACTTGCCGCAGGGGCAAGAGCCCGTTTCGCACGGCGAACCACGCAGTCGCGGTAGAAAGCACAATGGCCATTGCAAAATAGGCGGCAAGCACCTTGATATCGAACGCCCAGGCGTCGATCAGGTCGTTCCATTGAAACTTTTGCCCATGCACCGCGACGTGCAGTCGTCCGAATGGCGTCTGCATCGGCGCCATGAAGCCCTCGGGCGCAAAACTATCATCCTCGGGAAGCGCAAAATGAACATGTGTTGGACTGATGCCGACAACGGGGGTGAGAATGGAAAGCAGCTTAGGGTCTGATCCGGGCAGCGCCTGCTTAAATTTGTCAAACACGGCGATGCGCATTTGGGGCGCGCGACGAATCTCGGCTAGAAGTTCTTGCGTAGGTACAATGCGGGCATTTCCGTCCTCGTCCGCGGCGAGTGACGCGATCGCCTGCCGCTGCGCGCGTGAAATCGCGAGCGAATCCCATGACGAAGGAAAAACGCCGATTCCCACCATCGATAGCGCGGTCGAAATGATCCACCCACAAAAAAAGGCAAACAGCTGAGCGATTATAAGATATCCGACAACGCGTGGCGCGAGAGGCAGTGATTTCATAATCCCTTCTCCGAGAGCAAATAGCCTCGCCCGCGAACGGTATGAATTTCCACGCCAGCGCCGAGTTCCGACATTCTCCGGCGAAGTCTGGAAACGATCGTTTCAAGCGCCGTATCGCGCACGTCGTCTTCGCTGCCATAAATCTCCATGAGCAACGATTCTCGCGACGTTACCCTGCTCACTCTTTGCACGAGCGTCCGTAGCAGCATCAATTCTCGACGAGACAAGTGAATGATCGAGCCATCGACCGTTACGTCATCCGTCTGCAGATCGTAAGACAGCGCGCCGACGACAATGGGCGGCCGAATCTCTCCGCCGGGCCGGCGGAAACAGGCGCGGATGCGCGCGATGAGCTCTTCGCCCTGAAAAGGCTTCGTCAAGTAATCATCGGCCCCGGCGTTCAGCCCGGATATTTTGTCGCTCAACGCATCCAACGCCGTCAACATAATGACTCGAATGCCGGGATGCAGCTGTCTCGCCGTTTTCAAGATGGACGCCCCGTCGCCATCGGGCAATCTTCTGTCCAAGAGAAGTAAATCATACGCTCCTTCGCGAATTGCGAGGAACGCATCGGCGATTGTCGTGACGACGTCGATTTTGAAACCAGAGTGCGCGATTAGAGACGCCACCAGACGCGCCATCTCCTTCTCATCCTCGATCAGCAGGATCTTCATCAGCTATGCTCCGTGTGGCGCCGAGCGCTTCGAGTCCAGGGTCCGCGCGAGATCCGTTAGGCGATGGAGAAGCGCATGGAGACGGCGTTGACCTTGACCGTTCCCCGCGCGAGTTCGACCGTTTCCATTGCGGCGCGCTACATGCTGGCCACCCGCTGAGGGAGCCTGGTTGGTTGTGGCTAAAATGTCACAACCGGCTGTAATTGCCAGCATCAAGTGCATTGACAGGCTGCTGCAAGGTGACGGGCGTATCAAATGTGCCGAGAAATCGTCGCTTCCGGAAGACTTCGATTTGGGACGGTCAATGCGCTGGAATCATCCGCCTGCCGAATTTAGAAAATCCGATCCGCGCGCGGCGGCTGTCGGCTTTTCGATTCAATTCGGCGCCCGCATTGGCTTTCATGCGTCGAAGATTTTTTCCTACAGGAGTGATCTTTGGTCCTTAGCGCGATTATCCCCCTATCGTCTTCTCACCCTTTGTCTGCAGATCGCCGCCATCGCCCTCTTGGTAGCGGCCGGTCCACGCGCGGCGATCGAATCTCGAGAGTTTGAGGCGGTTGGAAGCAGCCTGATATCGTCCGCAGACGCCGCCAACTGTAATGCGCGGGCAGGCGAGGAAGCCCCCGCGCATCCGCGCCGCGCTCATGCTCAATGCTGCATAACCTGCGCGGCGGCAGGGCGCGACGCGTTAGCTTTCCTCATCGCAGACTTATACATCGCGGGATATTATTTCGCTCCCGAAGCCAACCTATCCGTCGCCTATTTTGCTGATAGGGGATTCTTTCCTCCCGTCTTGGGATGGGTCAGCAGTTGGTCCTCCCGCGCCCCTCCCGTGTCTCCCTGACCTGATCGCCTCCTCGAGGCGGGCTGCGCTACTCTCAGATCAAATCAGGAATGCGGTTCGCGCCGCGTAGGGGATTCTCATGTCCATCAACACTCTATTGCGCGGCGTTTCCGCCGGCGCAGTCGCCATCATATGCTTGTCGTCCGTGGCCGAAGCGCAACAAAACCTGCCCACGATCGATATCGGGGCGCGCGCCACAGGCAAACCCCAGCGCCCGCGGGTTTCGCCGGGCGGATCGCAAGGCGTCGCCTCGCAACCGTCGCCATCCCAGGCTGTTGCGCCTCAGCCGCTTCTCGGGATTCCACGCCGGCAGGACAGCTATGTCGTCAAGACCACCTCAACCGCGACGAAGATGGCCATTCCCATGATCCAGCTTCCCGCATCCGTGAAGGTGGTGCCAGGCGAAGTCATTCAGGATCAGAGCGTAACCGACATTAAAGGCGCGCTGGAAAATGTCAGCGGCGTGCAAACGGCGCAGACGCAGGGCGGCAACGCGTCCTTCACCCGCATTCGCGGCTTCCTCACGCCGCGAATCTTCCGAAACGGTCTGTTGGCGGTGTCGCCGACCAACTTTACTGATTTCGGCACGTCGAACATCGAGAGAATCGAAGTGATGAAAGGGCCGGACGCGATGCTCTACGGACGCAGCGATCCTGGCGGGTTGATCAACTTGATAACGAAGCGTCCCGTCGTCAATCGGATCAACATGGTCCAGCAGCGGATCGGCAAGTATAATGACTATTTCACCGAATGGGATTCGGCCGACTCGTTGACCGACGACAAATCTCTCTTCTATCGATTCTCCGGCGGCTATTTGAACACTGGCGGATTTGTTGATTTCAGCCATGCCGAGCGTGTGCATCTCAATCCGAGCGTCGCCTGGCGCCCGGATGAGGATACGACCCTCGTGGCGGACGTGGAGTATTACAATCAGGATTATCGGCCCAATCTCGGTCTGACCATTAATCCCTTCAACACCTCTCGGCCGGCCGACGTTCCGGTTTCACGCAACTTTGAAGGGCCTTACGTGCCGCTATCCAATAACCGCAATGTCTTTGCCGGATCGGAGTTCACGCACCGCTTCAACGACGCGTTCACGTTCAAGCAGCGGTTCCTGGCGGCGTTCCTGCATCATGACGACGCCTACTCCAGTCATGCAGGCGTCGACGCGATCGGCAATGTCCTGAAAATTCCCTTCAGCCAGCAGAATGACTCGGACGTCTACGGAACCAATTTCGATCTGCTCGGGCATTTTGATTTTCTTGGCGCCCACCACGACACGCTGCTCGGATTCGACTATCAGCGCGTCCACTCGATATACGGCAATCAGGGGCGTTTTTTTCCGACGAATCCCTTGTTCACCGTCAATATGTTCTATCCGTGGACCAGCAATGTCTACAACTGGATCCCTACAGCCTTTTATAACTGGCAAAGCGTGTATGACAGGCCCCGCTTCCTGAATGATCGCCAGGCGAACCTCTCCAACCAGGAAGGGCTCTACTTCCAAGATCACATCACGCTTCTTGACGAGAAAGTGCATATTCTGGGTGGCGGCCGCTTTGACTGGTTCTGGCAAGGCCAGGCGAGAGGCTCCACCGGCAACCTGGCGGAATCTTTCATTTACACTCAACCCTGGATCATCAATCCCGCCGCCGGCGGCAATCCCTTGTCTGACGCCAATCGTCAGTACTCTTTCTTTGCGCCCACGCGTTTCGACTCGGCCTTCAGTCCGCGCGTCGGACTCCTCTTTCAGCCCGTTCCGTGGGCGAGTTTCTACGGAAGTTGGACGCAGGCGTTCGGACCTAACGTCAACGCCTCGGTTGGCGTCGATCAATTCAATCGGCCCTTCGCGCCCGGCAAGAGCGAACAGATCGAAATCGGCGCCAAGGCTGAGTGGTTCGAGGGACGTCTGTTGACGACGCTGGCGCTATACAACCTCACTAAGACGAATATTCCCGTGAGGGACGTCACGTCGCTGGATCCGACCGCGCTCGTGTTGGTCGGCGCAGCGCGTAGCCGGGGCATAGAACTCGACGCGACGGGGAAGATTCTCGATAATCTTAGCTTGATTAGCAGCTTCACCTATCTGGACGCGCGCGTCACCAAGGACAATAACACGGACCCCGCGACCACCACGCTGGGGCGCCGCCTGATCGGCGTGCCGCGCTATCAGGGCAGCTTCTGGGCGAAGTGGGACATAAAGGAGATTGCCGAGCTCGATGGGTTCAGTCTTGGGTTTGGCGTGTTCGTCGTCGGCAACCGCCAGGGCGACGATCAGAGCACCTTCCAGCTGCCCGGCTATGTGCGGCTCGACGCGATGGCCGCCTACAAGTTCAAGGTTATGGGCAATGAGGTGACGGCGCAGCTCAATCTGCGCAACCTCGCCAACACTCGATATTTCGAATCCGCAGACAACAACTTCTCCACGCCAAAATACAATATCTATCCGGGCGCGCCATTCAATGCGATGGGCACCGTAAGAGTTGCGTTCTAACTGAGCGAGCCGAGCGTCTTGCGCCGTGAAGAAGAGAAGTCGGACGCCGTCCCAGGCGGCGCCGACGAATCGCCAGCACAGTCGTGCGACGGGACTGGCGACATCGATGAGTCCCGATCGTTCCACGGCGGTGAATGTTTCGGCATGAGAAATGCGCGGACTACGGCAAGATCGTTTCTGATTAAGAAATTATCTTCGCCGGCGTCTCGTCGCATTGATGTTGGACGGCTCGACGCCGCAAACGCGCGCGATTCATATGCGACCCGCCGAAGCCGGCCGACCTTAGTCAAATTGATTTCACGGCGTTACAAGTTCATTTCTCGAAAGGAAGCGCATGATCGAACGCGAAAAATCAACGCATTCATTCCTCGAGCGGCTGAGAAGGAGCCTGCCGATATCCGCGCATGCGAGACGGCCGCTTCTTGGCTACCTGCAATCGAAGCGAGTCATCGGCTCAACATCGCCGACATTGCGTGTCGTCAACGTCTTCCACAATGACTACGACGGGAATATTATGTGCCAGTTCACGGTCGAAGGCGACGCTGGCGCGCGCGTTTTTGTCGTTCCGCTGACGCAACTCGCACTTACCCGAAAGCGCCCCGCTGCGCGCGAAGCCGCGAAGGCAATCGCTCCTCGCCGACGTAAATTAGGCGCCGCCCAACCGCCGTATTAGAGGCTTACCGGCGCCTGGGCGAGCGGTTTGCGGTCAGTCCGGCGCTCAACGCCCTGCTTGGCCCAATTTCTGATTATAAACGCGCGTTATGGCCAACCGCGCGTCGGCGCCTTCGCTCTGCTCCGTCCAAAAGGCGACGAAGCCGTTAGGGGACGCCACGAGTCGCGGATGCGACGCCGACGCCTTCGGCGTCGAAAGACGCCGCGCCGCGGTCCAATGCGCGCCGCCGTCGTTGGATTGCGCCTCGTAAATGGCGAGCGAGCCGTCATTCGTTTCGGCGTCGATCATGTCCCACACCGCTGCGAGGCGGCCCTCCTTGCTGAGCGCAATGTCGCCATGTGCGGCGCTTTCGTCGCCGAGTTTGAAGGGCGTCGTCCAGCTCCTGCCGCCGTCGGCGGACTTCACGTAATAAAAGCCGGCGTCGCCCCTCTTGCGTGTGCCGACGACGGCGTGGATTTCGGTCGAGCCGCCATTGGATTTAATGGCGAGTCCGCCGCCGATATGCGGGCAGCCCGGAAAATCCCAGCCGAAAGCGCCCACCGTCGCGAGCCGAGTCCATTGCTTGGTCTTCGCGTCTACGACGCCGAGCGCCATGTCGGAGGGCTGCTTGTCGCGATAGAGCACGTAGAAATTTCCTGCCTCGTCGGCGCGTCCGGCGTTCCAACAGCAGGCGCAGGTCACATCGTCGAGCGTCGAATTTCTCGACCAGGTGACGCCGCCATCCAGCGAAAAGGCGTAACGCATCGCCTGCGCGCCTTCTACCGGAACCTCGCCATCCCGGCTGTCGAGCCAGGCGGCGTGCAGCGCCTTTGCGTCGGCGCCGAGCGTGAAGAAGGCGTGCGGGCCTTTAGGCCAATCGGCGGGGGCGGGCGTCGGCGCCCAGCTTTTTCCGCCGTTTGTCGAACGCGACGCGACCATCGGCCCTGCGCCGCCATGCTTGTTGCCCTCGACTTTACTTGTCCAGATGGCGATGAGATTCTTGCCGTGCGCAACGATGCGCGCATCCGAGCCGCGCATGAAGACGGCGCCGGCGCCTGGAGGCCCTTGCACTTCAACCGCCTCGGACCAGTTTCGCCCTGCGTCGATCGAAACCTGATGCCAGAGGCTTGCGCGTCCATCCTGATGTTTGCCGATGAGGAGATGGAGCCTGGCGCCGTCGGCGACGACGTCGAGGCTGACGACGCCATTGGGAAGGCGCATCGCGTGGCCGGCGTGTTCGCCGTCGGCTTGTTTGGGAGACTCGACCGTCACGGCGGCCCACCGCATCGGGATGTCTTGAGCCAGCGTAGCCGTTGTTTCGAGCGCGCAAGCTCCGACAAAGCTTGCGGCAGCCAAGATCAATTGACGCGAGAAATCTTCGCAATTTATGCGCATTCTATCCTCCGTCCGCGCTCTGCAAGTGCTAGACCTGTCCGTGGAAATGTCAATTGGCAGGAACAGGCTGTATTCGAGGCCCTCCGCGAGATATGGCCGCGGCCGAAGCGGCAGAGAGTCCTTTGCCTTGTCGCGATGACGGCGATCGGCGCCATGCGCATCGCGATCGAGACCTGGAGCCAGGAGGACGGGAAGCGTCCCATAATCGCCTATCTGCGCGAGGCGTTCGCCGAGTTGAAAGCTGAAATGTAAGGCGCGGGCTCCCATATCGCCTGGACGCAGTCGCCAAGCCTCGCAGCCGGTCGCCGCCCGAATATCCAAGGCCCATCAATGAGCAGATGCATGCCCGAAGGAACGGCTACGGCGACGACTTGAAATCAGATAGCAATCCCAATGCAGTAGATGTTCGCATCTTTATCCTGACCGGCGCGCCATTTGCCTATAAAACCGCGAACAATCAGGCCTCCGCGAACGCCCTTTCTGTTCTCCGGCGATAACGGCCGTTCCAGACTGGCCTTGGAGCCGTAGATGCGGATGACCCTATCGTCGACTTCTATGGCGTCGACGATCGCCCGCAGATAGGCCTTGCGGAGGCGTTCCGCCAGTTCCGCGGAGCGGGATGGCTCCGTAAGCCCTGACTGAGTCACGGGTCAAGGCTCCTTGCGCCACCAAGTCTCCAGCGTAAAGCCGAATGGGTACATCGGAAAACGCGGCAAGTAGGATGGCCGCGCGAGCTTTGCGCTATGCGCGGTCCAAATCTCGCCCGCATGAAACAGCGGCACGAAATAGAATCCGGAGAGCAACGCGCGGTCGAGCGCGCGCGCGACAGCGATATATTCGTCCTTCACGCGCGCGAAAGGCAATGCGTCGACAAGCGCGTCGAGCGCGGGCGACGACGCGCCCGCGAGATTGACGCCGCTCTCCCGGTCGATGCTGCTCGAACTCCAGCGGTTCTTCTGCTCCTGTCCCGGCGTCGCTTCATGCCGCCATTGGCCGATCGTCATGTCATATTCGAATTTCTGTCGCCGCTGTTGATATTGAACTTCGTCATAGATCCTCGGCTCGGCCGTTATGCCAATTCGCTTCAGCGACGCAGCGAAATTAAGCGCCAAACGCTCTTCGTCACGGTCGCGGATCATGATTTCAAAAACGATCGGCTTGCCGTCCTTTTCCAGCGCAGCGCCCTTGAGCTGATATCCGCCTTCAAGCAATAGATTCTGCGCCTGCTTCGCAATCTCCCGATCGCGCCCCGTGCCGTCGTGAACAGGCGGTCGCCAACGTCCTTCTAGAATATCCTCGCGCACTGCTCCAGGAAATCGGGCGAGGAACGCGCGCTCAGCCTCGCTCGCAGACCGTCCCGAGGAGGAAAACTCCGACTCGTCGAAATAGCTTACGGTTCGCTTATAAGCGCCGCCATAGAAATTGGCGTTGATCCATTCGAAGTCGAACATCATCGCGATGGCTTCGCGCAGCCTGACGTCGCGAAAGAAATCCTTGCGCAGATTAAAGACGAAGCCTTCCATGCCGACAGGGCGGCCCGGGCGCAAAACGTCCTTGACGATCATGCCCTCGCGCAGCGCCGGAAAATCATAGCCGGTCTGCCAGCGGGTTGCGCTGGACTCTTCGCGATAATCGATCAGGCCGGCCTTCAGCGCCTCGAACAGCGCGCCACCGTCGCGATACCATTCGATGTCGATTTCATCAAAGTTATAAAGTCCTCGCTGACTGGCGACGTCTTTCGCCCAGTATTCCGGATCTCGTTGCAAAACGAGACGGGCGCCCGCTTTCGCCTCCTTTACGACATAGGGACCAGAGCCGGTGGGAATCGCCATGTTGGTCTCAGCGAAATGTTCGACGTCTGTGGCCTTCCTGGAAAGTACGGGCATGGCGGCGAGGACGAGCGGGGCTTCGCGATCCGCTAGGCCTGTCAAATCGAAACGAACCGTATGCGCGTCGAGCGCTTCGAATTTTTTCACCTGCGCGAAAGCCATGCGCTGGCCGGGACGACCCTTGGCTTTCAGCAATTCAAAGGAAAAAATCACGTCGTCGGCGACGATCGGCGTCTTATCCGCAAATCGCGCGCGCGGATCGAGATGAAAGACGACATGTTCCCGAGCGTCGTCGATGTCGACCGACTGGGCGACGAGGGCGTAAAGCGTATAGGGTTCGTCCTGCGATCGAACCATCAGGCTTTGATATACATTGCCGATCAGAAGCTGCGGCGCGGCGAAGAACTTAAGATTGTAGGGGTTGAGGCTGTCGTAGCTGCCCCGCATGCCGAGCCGCAGCCTGCCGCCTTTTGGCGCTTGGGGATTGGCGTAGGGAAAGTGGTCGAAGTTCGCTGGCAACGCGGGCTCGCCGAAGAGCGCGAGGCCATGCGTCGGCGCTTGCACCGCCGCCGCGCCATCGACGCCAACGGCGGCTATGACGGAGATGACGGTCAAAAGCAGGGATCGGCGAACGCTTGCGCCCGCCGGGAGCCTTATTCTCGAAAGGAGGCGGCCTAGCATCGGATCGCTTCTCTCTTCAGCGGGCGAAGCTGCGAGAAAGCCGTCGCCACGTTCAGAAGGGCGCATTCTCGCGCGAGAATATCGCGCGCCAACGGCGCGATACGTAACCTTCCTGAGGCACGTCCTCAAGCTTCTCGATGACGAGCCCATCGACCGCGAGGCTTTCAATATCGGCGCGGGTTAACGGACGCCAAGGCGTGGTCTGGGGCTCTCCTTCGTCGCGCGCCGCGGAGATCACCAGCAAGCGTCCGCCGGGCGCGACGAGCGACGCCAAGGCGTGGGCGGCGCGCATGAACATCTCCTCGTTAATCGTTTGCAGCGTATAGCATTCATGCACGATGTCGAAAGCGCCGAGCCATTCGTGCGGAGGGTCCAAGAGGTCGGCGGCGCGATAGTCGACGAGACTGTTTGGATAGCGTCGCTTCGCCCAATCGATCGCGCGTTCGATGTAATCGAACGCCGCGACGCGCGCGCCGGCTGCGGCCAGAGCCTCGGCGTTGTCGCCAAGTCCGCAGCCGACATCGAGCGCGCGTTTCCCGCTCAGCGTTTTTTGTCCCGCGAGCCAATCCATCAGCAAGGAATTTGGCTCCAGCGCGGCCCAAGGAACATTGGCGGCGTCGTCATTCGCAAGGGCGTAGACCTTCGAGAACCACCGATCGCCCGTAGGATCGCTCGGGTCTCCTTCCGGCGTCATATGAGGGTTCATCGCATCGAGCCGGGCGCGCGCCGCCTGGCGCCGCGCGCGAAAATCCGCGTCCCAGACGTCGCCATCATGCGCGACATGCGCCGTATAGCCTGCCTCTGCGATGGCCTTGATCACGCTCGCAGGCTGGTCCGGCGTTGGCGAAACGGCGACTGTGCCTGTCGCAAGGTCTATGTCGATCTTCGCGCCGGGCAGCGCCGCCTGCACCGCCTCCGTGACATGCTTGGCGCAGCCGCTGCAGCGCATTTTTTCGACATGAAACATCGTCGTCATTTCCCGCCTCGCCTCGCGTTCAGAATTTGAGTTTGATGCCGCCAGCGAAAGCGCGCGGCTGGCCGGCGAGGATGCCTGCGCCCTGGGCCGTCGCCAGACCGCCGGTCGGCCAGACCAGCGGCGTTTGTATGGGGGTGCCCGTAAGGAGCGTGTTGCCGACAACGAATGCGCCGGCGACGTAAGTCCGGTTAAAGATGTTCGAGACGTCAAAAAAGAGCTCGATGTTTTTGACATAGAAGTCAGCTATGTCGTGATTATAGTGAGCGTTCACGTTGAACACGCTGTAGCTCGGTATGGCGGTGAAATTGGCGTTGTCGATCGTGTAGGAGCTCTTAAGGACATATTCGACATAGGCGCCGAGGCCCGAAAGATCGCCATAAGGCTGGTCATATCCGACGCGCGTCGTCAGCGTATGCGGCGGCACATTCGGAATCCTGTTGCCGGCGCGATTATATAAGACCGCTCGGCCGCCGACTGTTCCAAGATCGTCCCAATAATTCGTGAAGAACTGATCGTTGAACGTATAGGCCGTGATCAGCCGCCATCCCTCAAAGGGCCGCCAATCGGCGTTGACTTCCACGCCGCGATGTAGAGAGGCGGGAATGTTCGTTTGATAGCTGGCGACCACGCCGCCCACAGAATTGGCCAACGTTAAAATTTCGTTGCGGTGCCATTCGTTGAAACCGGTCACGCTCACGGTGAGATTGGAGCGTGGCGTCCAGTCGATCCCGAGATCGACCCCCATATTGGTCTGGGCCTTCAGCGGATTGGTGCCGACGCCGTTTCGCGTGCTGGTGAGAAACACGAATGTCGGCGTGCTGTAGCCCGTCGCATAGCGGGCCCGCACTTGCCATTCGGGGCTGTAGCGATAGGTGAGCGACGCTTCCGGCGCCGTGTTCCAATAGTCATTGTCGACGGCGACCTGATAGGGAAATCTGGGCTGCGGATTGGGGTAGATATAAGCGGTGTTGACGCCCCAAACGCGATTCCAATTGGCGCTGAATCCCACGACGCCAGTCAGGCCCGGCGCGAGCGCAATCTCTTCGCGCGCGCGCAGGCCAATGTTTGACGTGTAGGAATCCATCTTGCCGACTTGCGCGCCGATCGCGCCGCTATACCAGACATTAGCAATTTGGTTAAAGGTCGGATTGGTGGTTTTGGCGTTGTTATAGAAGAACTGAAGAAAGTGCGTCGCCGGAAATCCAAACAGCGGCGTGTGACTGGTAATGTCGGTCTGCGCGGTGATGCCCACCGTCGGACCTCTCATAGCCACCGGGCCGCCTTGTCCTCCTGGGCCCAATATCGGCGGCGGCCAAGTTCCGTTGATGTTATCGAGATAGTCGTAAGTGAATTGCGATCGCCACGTCGTGTTGTTATCAAAATCATGCTCGAACTGGACGCCGCCGATCTGTCTGAGTGTGTTCGAATGAGTGCCAAGCTGCCAGACGCTTTGGCGAACGGTCGCGCCGGATATGCCATTCACCGGCACGTTCAGATTATTGCACAAGTTGAGATTCAGGGCGACCGGGATGGAACAGCCGTAATTTTTCTGAAAAGGATTGAGGTAGTATACCGTTAGATTTTCTCGGTTGATGAACTCAGATCTCAAGTCGTTGGCGATATATTTCACGATGACGCGATCGGTGGGGGTCACGTCCCATCTGGCGAGAAGCTTGGCTTGTTTGCCTGAGTAAGAATTGCGGGCATAGCCGCTGCCATTGGCGTCGGAAGCAAAAAACGCCAGATCGAAGGCGCCGAGCGCTGTGTCCTTCACCGCCTTGCCGACGCGAATGTAATTGTTGACATAGCCGAAGCTGCCAAATTCCGATCCTGTGTTGACGCCGTCGATTTCGGCGCCGGAAAAGGTGCGAAAATTGATCGCGCCGCCATAGGCGTAATTGCCGAAGAGCGCGGATGAGGGTCCGCGATAGACGTCGACGGCGGCGTAAGAGTGCGGATCGAGCAGGTCGGTGCGGCCATTGCCGTCCGCCGTCATGATCGGAAATCCGTCTTCCCACAGCATGATGTTGCGGATGCCAAAAGGAAACCCCGTGCCGAGCCGGTTGCCGGACCCGCGAATCGAGATCATCAGATCGCGCGCATTATTGCCTTGCTGTATGGAGACGCCGGGGCTGTAATTCAGCACTCCCCGGACGTCGAGCAGCGGCGTTGGCGTCAGGAATTTGGTGTTGACGGTCGTTACCGTCTCCCCTGGCGGATCCCGGTAGATCGGCAATTTGGCCCGCGCAGCGCTGAAGCCTGGCGCGTATGGCGCCGACGAGGGAGCGGGCTCGGGGGCTGCCGGAGAGGGGGCGGGCGCCTGTCGGGATGCGCCGATTTGGATGGTAGGAAGGACCTGCTGGGCGCTTGCAGCCGACGGAAGGAAGGCGAGCAGCATCGACGCGGCGGACGCGCCGCGCAATAGGACTGAGCGGGACATACGATTCTCCTGATGCGGCTTTCATCCAGCCGCTCGAGCTACAGTGACATTGGGCCTTGTTGGCCCAGGCGCTGAGATCAGGAGAGGAAAGGGGGCGCGCGCGAGGACCAGGGGCGCGTCGACTCGAACGCCCGCGGCGGCAAGTCTTTTGTCGGAATCCTCGCCAGCGCTTTCGCCTTCACGGGAGGCGGGAAGGCGATACGGCTTACGACGATCGCGTCGAAATCCAACCCTTCGCCGGAAGCGCTAAAGCAACAGGCAAGGCAGCACTGCCAGCAGATATCGTTCCGAACGGGCGTCTCGCCGGCGGGGCTGCTGACGCAGTCCTGCGCTATTGGAGAAATAGAGGTTGTTTCAAAGGTCTGCGCACGCTCCGACCCCGCCGGAGCGATCGCGAAAGCGACGCTCTGGAGCGCGAGGATGAGGAGAAATATCCAGCTGGTCCGGCGCAAGTTCCGACCTCGAACAAGTGTATGCGTTGACCTAACATCGGAGGGTAACGCGAGGGCAACCGTTGGGGGATTGCGCGCAAGAGACGAAAATATGAAAATTGCTGTTGCAAGGATGCAACACAAACCAATAGGGTTCGTCATTGGAGGCGCGTTCCGAGAACTCAACGAACGCGAGGTGCGGACATCCTCCTATGAAAATATTGGTCGTTGAAGACCAGCGCGACTTGGGCTCCATGATGCGCGATCGCCTCGGGCGGTCGGGCTATGTCGTCGACTGCGTCGGCACGATCGCCGAGACGCTCGAAGCGCTTCGCGCCTATGATTATCCAGTCCTGCTGCTTGATAGAAGGCTCCCCGACGGGGACGGCATGAATTTTCTGCCTCAGATTCGCTCGCTGCGGCCGAGCATCCGCGTGCTCATGGTGACGGCGTTGCGATCGATCGACGACCGAATCAACGGCCTCGACGCCGGTGCCGACGACTATCTGGTAAAGCCCTTCGCCGCCGATGAATTGCTGGCCCGCGTTCGCGCCAGCCTAAGGCGTCCCGGCGCCGTTTCAATCCCCACGGTTTCCGTCGGCGCGCTGTCCTTTGACCTCAATCAGCGCGAGGCATACGTGAATGGTCGTCCGTTGATCCTGCCCAAGCGCGAGTTGCTGTTGCTCGAAACTTTGATGCGCCGCGCCGGCCGAGCGGTCATGCATTCGACGATCATTGACGAAATATACGGCCTTGATGAGCAGGTGCAGAACAATGCGCTAAAAATGCTGGCGTCGCGCTTGCGACAGAGGCTGAGAGATGCGGGCGCGGGCGTCGATATTTATGCGACCCGCAGCGTCGGCTATCTGATCGCGCCGGTGCGCGTGTGATGTGGCGCCGCTCGCTGTCTTCTCGCTTGATCCTCTACTGGATCGTCGGATCGCTGCTCGTCTTTTTCTCCACGCCGGTGACGGTGCAAATCCCTCTCGCCTTCTTCTGGGGACGAGACCACAGCCATGCGCCTGAAGTCTGGACAACGAAACGGGCGCGGGAGGCGGTGATCGACGCGCTCCGGCGCGCTCCCGACGGGACGCTCTATGTTGAGCCGACCGAAGCGCTGCGGAAGCATAAGGAGCGCAACCCAGACTTTCGATATGCCGTTTTCGACCCCGCAACCGGGGCGCTCCTTCCTGGCTCGTCCGCGGACTTGGCCGAGAACTTCAAAGCGTTGATGGGCAATGTCGAAGTATTCGGCTCTCTATTCCATTTGTCCAACGACGCCAACGTCAGGGCGCGCGGATACATCCGCACGACGGTTACGCCTTTCGGGAAGCTTGGCACCATCGTTTATGGCTCCAACTTTCATTGGGACGACGTGTTCTACCAGCTGCACGCTTATCTGGTGACCGAAAACCTTCTGGCCTATCTGCCGCTCTGCGCCCTGATATCGATCATAGGCTTTTCGGTCGTGCGGGGCGGCTTGGCGCCCGTGCGCATGGCCGCCGGAAAAATCAGACAAATGGATGTCGACACGCTCAATCAACGGATTCCCGACGCCAATTTACCGTCCGAGATTCTACCCTTCGTCGAAGCTGTGAACGACGCTTTTCAGCGTGTCCATGAGGGCGTCGCTCGGCAGAGGCGCTTCGCCGCCAATTCAGCGCATGAGCTGCGCACGCCGATCGCGATTTTATGCGCGCGCCTCGACAAGATGGAGGACGGCCCCCTCAAGCGCGAAATGCAGCGCGACGCCTCACGCATCAAAACGATCCTCGAACAATTGCTCGTCCTCGCGCAAATAGAAGAGCGCGGCGATGCGAATGGGACGCCGGAGCTCGATCTCCCCGAAGCAATTCGTTCGACCATCGCCGACTATATGCCGATCGCCTTCGACAATAACCGCCACATCGATTACGACGCGCCTGACGCTAAGATCATCGTTCGGGGTTATCGCTGGGCCGTGGAGAGCGTCGTAACAAATCTCATCGAAAACGCCGCGCGAGCTGAACCGAATGGCGGAACGATCATCGTTCGCGTGTTGACGAACGCCACCGTCGAGGTCGTTGATCATGGTCCAGGGATAGCGCTCGCTGACCGCGAGATGATCTTCGAGCCTTTTTGGCGCAAGAGCGACGCCACGCGCGGAACAGGTCTTGGTCTTGCTATCGCTAAAGAGCTAATGGACAAGCTCGGCGGCCGTATTTGGGTGGAAGAAACGCCCGGCGGCGGCGCTACGTTCAAACTGGCGTTTCCAACGAACATGTCGTCGATGTTTCGGCCGTTCACGCAGAATCATGACTCGAAGCGTCAGAAATTATAACGCCATTTTAATGATATAAGAGTTCAGGACAAAGATGCGAACACTTATGTCTTTGAAATACTGCTCTAACCGACTGACACCTTTTCATGAGCGTCGGACGCGCCCGCCTTTTCCACGGTCCGCTCGCTAGGGAGCGATAGTTTGAACGTCGCGCCTCCGCCGGGCGTGTCCTGGATAGGGATTGCACCCCCGAGTAACTCGACAAGTTCCTTCACAATGGATAGTCCGAGCCCGGATCCTGGCGAGATTTACTCCTTGCGCCAGAATGGTTCATCGAACGATTCGGCGCTTTCATGCGGGAGCGGATCACGACACGCGGAACCGCCTTCCGCCAAGCCTACTTGCGGTCAATCGTCGACGCCATCGAGGTCGACGATAGGGCTATCCGCATCTAAGGCTCCAAGGCCAGTCTGGAACAGGCCGTCATCGCCCGAGAACAAATCGGCCGGGGCGTTCGCAATTTTATACGCAAATGGCGCGCCCAAGGGGATTCGAACCCCTGTTTTCGCCGTGAAAGGGCGACGTCCTAGGCCTCTAGACGATGGGCGCGGGCTGCGCGGCCGCGTCGCGGCGGCGCGAGGCGTGTATAGAGGCGCGGGCGGCGCAAGACAAGACCGGCGCGCCGCCGCTATCCCCGTTTGCGCCCCTCCCGCCCAAGCTCTAAAGCATCGCGGCCATGCTCACGATCAACGATCTCGTCTTCCGGCTGGGAAACCGCCTGCTCTTCGACCACGCCGGCGTTTTCGTCCCCACGCGCGCAAGGGCGGGTTTCGTCGGCCGCAACGGCGCGGGCAAGACCACGCTGTTTCGGCTGATCGACGGCGAGATCGCGCCCGAAAGCGGGACCATTTCGCTGCCCGCGCGCACAAGGCTCGGGCGCGTGGAACAAGAGGCGCCGGGCGGTCCGACGACGCTTATCGACTTCGTGCTTGCGGCCGACCTTGAGCGTGCGGAGCTTGTCGCCCGCGCCGGGGCGGCCATGGACCCCCATGACATCGCCGAGATTCAGACGCGGCTCGCCGATATCGACGCGCATTCGGCGCCCGCGCGCGCCGCCGCCATTCTGCATGGCCTCGGTTTCGACGCCGAGGCGCAGCTTCGTCCGCTGTCGGAATTCTCCGGCGGCTGGCGCATGCGCGTCGCGCTCGCGGCCGTGCTGTTTTCGGAGCCCGATCTGCTTCTCCTCGACGAGCCGACGAATTATCTCGATCTCGAAGGAACGCTCTGGCTGGTCGATTATCTGGCGCGCTACCCGGCGAGCGTCGTCGTCATCAGCCATGACCGCGATCTTCTCGACGCGGTCGCAACGCATATTCTCCACCTCGAAAACGGCAAGCTCTCCCTCTATAAGGGCGACTATTCCTCCTTCGAGAAGCAGCGGCGCGAGGCGCAACTGCTCGCCGCGAAAGGCGCAAAGAAACAGGAAGCGCAACGCGCGCATCTGCAGGCTTTCGTCGATCGCTTCCGCGCCAAGGCGACGAAGGCGCGCCAGGCGCAGTCGCGCCTGAAGCTCCTCGCCAAAATGCAGCCTATCGCGGCGATCGTCGACGACGCCGTTCTGCCGATCCATCTGCCGTCGCCCGAAAAGCCCTTGTCGCCGCCGATCATTGCGCTGGAGAAAGCCTCCGTCGGTTATGGCGATCGGGTGGTGTTGTCGCGCCTGTCGCTGTCGCTTTCCAACGACGACCGCATCGGCCTGCTCGGCGCCAATGGCAATGGCAAATCGACTTTCGCCAAGCTCCTCGCGGGGCGCCTTTCAGCCTGCGCCGGCGAAGTCGTGCGCGCGCCCAAACTCGAGGCAGGCTTTTTCGCGCAGCATCAGATCGACGATCTGAACGAACAGGATACGCCCTATGCGATCTTCGCGCGGCTGATGCCGGAGGCGACGGAGGCGAAGGCGCGCGCCCGCGCCGCGCAGACAGGCTTTTCCGGCGCGCGCGCCGACACCAAGGTCGCGAATCTCTCCGGCGGCGAGAAGGCGCGGCTGCTGCTCGGCGTCGCCTCTTTCAACGCGCCGCATCTTCTAATCCTCGACGAGCCGACGAACCATCTCGACATCGACAGCCGCGCCGCGCTGATCGAGGCGATCAACGATTACGAAGGGGCCGTCGTGCTCGTCTCGCATGACCGCTATCTGCTGGAGGCCTGCGCCGATCGCCTGTGGCTCGTCGATGACGGCACGGTGCGCGCTTTCGACGGCGACATGGACGATTACGCGCGCCTCGTGCTCTCGAAAAGGCGCCCCGAGGAGGTAAAGCGCGCGCCGTCAGCGCCTGCGCCCGAGGCGCCGAAGCGACGCGACGCCGGCCAAACGCGGCGCAAGCTCGCCGCGGCGGAAGAAAAGATGGAGAAGTTTACGCAGCTTCTCGCCCGCGTCGACGCGGCGCTCGCCGCGCCGGACGCCTTCTCGCGCAATCCGCAGGAGGCCGCGCGTCTCGCCGCGCAGCGCGAGGAGCTGGCGCACGCGCTCGCCGCCGCCGAGGAGCAATGGCTGGAGCTCGCCGCGGAGGCGGAAGGGGCGGGGCGGTGAAAAGCCCCCTCATCGCCTAAGGTCGAAATCTCGCCGCGGTTCTCCCTTCTCCCGCAAGCGGGAGAAGGGAGAACCGCGAGCTAATCTTCAAACTCTGGATGACGCCGCAAATAATCGACGACGAAGGAGCATTCAGCTTTCGCCTTCAACCCTCGCGCTCGCGCTTCTTGCAGCGCGTTGCGGATGAGTTCGGAGGCGGCGCCCTGGCCGCGCGCCGCCGGCGGGGTTTGCGTCGATGTGAAGACCATGGCGTCCTTGTCGATGCGGTAATAGGCGACGGCCGTTTCGCCGTCGACGTCAAGTTCGAACCGATTGCGTTCAGGATTGTCGCGGACTTTCCCCCAGCGACGCCTGGATGCAGCTTGTTCCATTCCGGCCTCCCAATGCGTTCGTGATGCCGAAATGGGCGTGGCGGGCAAAAAGGGAAGCGCTTGGGGCGATCCCCCTCGAATAAAAGCGATAGGCTTGCGTTTTTGGCCGCGCCGGGGTTCAACAGCCCCGCCCGCGCCGTTCTCTTTGGCGGCGGACGGGCTATGCTTTTCGCGATTCGCCCCACGGGACCCAAAACATGCGTCTCTCCCGATATTTCCTGCCCATTCTGCGCGAGACGCCGAAAGAGGCGGAAATCGTCTCGCACCGGCTGATGCTGCGGGCGGGGATGATCCGGCAGGAGGCCGCCGGCATTTACGCCTGGCTGCCGCTCGGGCTGCGGGTTTTGAACAAAATTAACGCCATTATCCGCGAGGAGCAGACGCGCGCGGGCGCCGTCGAATGCCTGATGCCGACGATCCAGTCAGCCGATTTGTGGCGGGAGTCGGGCCGTTACGACGCTTATGGCAAGGAGATGCTGCGCATTACCGACCGCCATGAGCGCGAGATGCTCTATGGCCCGACGAATGAGGAGATGATCACGGAGATTTTTCGCGCCTATGTGCGCTCCTATAAGGATCTCCCGCTCAATCTCTTTCATATCCAGTGGAAATTCCGCGACGAGGTTCGGCCGCGTTTCGGCGTCATGCGCTCGCGCGAATTCCTGATGAAGGACGCCTATTCCTTCGATCTGACGGCCGAGGCCGGCCGCCACTCCTATAATAAGATGTTCGTGGCTTATCTGCGCACCTTCGCGCGCATGGGCCTCACCGCCATTCCGATGGCGGCGGAATCGGGGCCGATCGGCGGCAGCCTCAGCCATGAATTCATCATTCTCGCCTCGACCGGCGAGAGCGAGGTTTATTGCCATAAGGATTTCCTCTCCTTCGCGCCGCCGCCCGCCGGAATCGACTTCGACGACGCGGCCGCGCTCGAGGCGGTCGTCGCGCAATGGACGAGCCGCTACGCCGCGACGAGCGAAATGCATGACGAAGCGGGCTTCGCCGCCGTGCCGGAAGAGGCGCGCCTCGCCGCGCGCGGTATTGAGGTCGGCCATATTTTCTACTTCGGAACCAAATATTCCGAGCCGATGAAGGCCGTGGTCAACGGCCCGGACGGCAAGGAGGTCGTCGTGCAAATGGGTTCCTACGGCATCGGGCCGTCGCGGCTCGTCGCCGCCATCATCGAGGCGGGCCATGACGACAATGGCGTCATCTGGCCCGAGGCGGTCGCGCCCTTCCATGTCGGCGTCGCCGATCTCAAGGTCGGCGACGCGGCGACGGGCAAGGTCTGCGCCGATCTCGTCCAGCAATTCGAGAACGCCGGCCTGGACGTCCTGCATGACGACCGCGACGAGAGGCCGGGCGCCAAATTCGCTACGCTCGATCTCATCGGCGTGCCGTGGCAATTGCTCGTCGGGCCCAAAGGCCTCGCGGAGGGCAGGGTGGAGGTGAAGCATCGGCGCAGCGGCGAGCGCGAGCTTCTCGCGCCCCATGACGCGGCGACGCGCATCATTTCCGCCGTGAAGCAGGCGCTCGCATGAATGGGGCGGCGGAGCCCGCGAAAGGCGCTGGCGCCTTTTCAGCCTTCGAGCGCATGGTGGCCCTGCGCTATTTGCGCGCCCGCCGCGCCGACGGCTTCGTCTCCGTCATCGCCGGCTTCTCCTTTCTCGGCATCATGCTCGGCGTCGCCACGCTCATCGTCGTCACCGCCGTCATGAACGGCTTCCATCGCGAATTGATGGACAAGATCATGGGCGTCAACGGCCACGCCTTTCTGCAGGCGGTCGAGACGCCTTTCACGGATTGGGACGCTATCGCGTCGCAGACGGAGAAACTGCCGGGCGTGAAAGCCGCGATCCCGATGGTGGAGGGCGCGGCCGGCATATCGACGCAATTCGGCCAGTCGGGCGTGCTCGCGCGCGGCGTGCGGGAGAAGGATCTCGTGCGGCTCCCTGGCGTCGCGGCCAATGTGAAGAGCGGAGCGCTGAAGGGTTTCGACGCGGCCGGCGGCGTCGCCATCGGCCAGAGGCTCGCCGAGACGCTCGGCGTCGGCGTCGGCGACAAGGTGAGCCTGCTCATTGCGAAAGGCGTGCAGACGCCCTTCGGCATCGCGCCGCGCATCAAGGCCTATGACGTGGTCGCGATTTTTTCGATCGGCATGTCGGAATTCGACAATGTCTTCGTCTATATGCCGCTCGCCGAGGCGCAGCTCTTCTTCAACAAGGACAAGGAGGCGACGGTCGTCGAGGTCTTCGTCGACGATCCGGAGAAGATGGACGAATTCAGGCTCAATTTCGAAAAGACCGTCGAGCGGCCGATCATCATCACCGACTGGCGTCAGCGCAACAAGACCTTCTTCGACACGCTGCAGGTCGAGAAGAACATTCTGTTCATCATTCTGACGCTGATCGTCATCGTCGCGGCCTTCAACATCATTTCCGGCCTGACCATGCTCGTGAAGGACAAGACGCAGGATGTCGCCATCTTGCGCACAATGGGCGCGACGCGGGGGGCGGTGCTGCGGGTCTTTCTCATCATCGGCGCGTCGATCGGCGTCATGGGAACGCTCGCCGGCTTCGCGCTCGGCCTCGCCATCGCTAAGAATCTCGATACGATCCGCCTGGGGATCAACAAACTTTTCGACGCCAATCTGTTTCCGGCGGAATTTTATTTCCTGTCCCGCCTGCCGGCCATCGTCGATCCGCGCGAAGTCGGAGCGATCGTGGCGATGACGCTGACGCTCGCCATTCTCGCCTCGATCTATCCAGCTTGGAAAGCCGCTTCGCTCGATCCGATCGAAGCCTTGCGGCACGAGTGAACGCGATGGTCGACGCCGTTCTCGAAATGCGCCACATCGCGCGTCACTATCGGGAGGGAGACGCGCGCCTCGACATTCTCGTCGACGTCAATCTGTTGATCTATCCCGGGGAGACGGTGGCGCTGGTCGCGCCGTCGGGCGCCGGCAAGTCGACGCTTTTGCATATCGCCGGTCTCCTGGAGCGTCAGGACGGCGGCGAGGTGCTGATCCAGAACGCGCCGACCTCGCGCATGTCGGATAGCGACCGCACGCGGCTCCGCCGCGCCACGATCGGCTTCATCTACCAGTTCCATCATTTGCTGCCAGAATTCTCCGCGCTCGAAAATGTCGCGCTGCCGCAAATGATCAATGGGCTCAGCTGGCGCGAGGCGCGGGAGCGCGCCAAGCAATTGCTCGACTATCTGCGGCTTTCCGCGCGCGTTTCGCATCGCCCTTCCGAGCTTTCGGGCGGCGAGCAGCAGCGCGTCGCCATCGCCCGCGCCGTGGCCAATGCGCCCTATCTGCTGCTTGCCGACGAGCCGACGGGAAATCTCGATCCGCGCACGGCGGAGCACGTGTTCGGGGCGCTGATGTCGCTCGCCCGCACCTCGGGCCTCGCCGCGCTGATCGCGACGCATAATCTCGACATCGCCAAACAAATGGACCGCCGCGTAACGCTACGCGACGGCCGTATCGAAGAAATGGACTAGCGCATAGAGCGCGGAGCAGTTCTGATTCGGAACTTGCTCCAAGGTCGAGAGCTTTAAGCGCTCGGCGTCTTCTTCTTGTCGATGAACTGGTGCTTGTACCACAGGCCGAAGGCGACCACGCCAAGCGTCGCGAAGAACACCGCGATGGTGATCTCCCGGCCCATGGTGAGGCCCACCGAGAAGGGGAAGCGGGCGACATATTCCTTGGTGCCGTCGTCGCTGCGCGCCTTCACGAGGCCGATGAATTTGCCTTCCTGCGGGAAGACGTGCTCGAAGGTCAGCGTACCGCTCTTATATTTCTTGGGCGGCGAATAATATTCGGTATTGGCTTCGATATTATCGGTGTCATTGCTCTGGCCGACATCGCGGATCACGCGCATCTCGAGCATCATGTCGCGCAATTCGTCCTGCTGCGCATCGAGCGTGATGATCGTCGGGCCCGCGTCGGGAATGTCGTCGCAGAACTGCTCGCGAGACTTCTGCGGCTGATATCCGGTGAATGTCATCGTGTCGGGGCCGATCTTCATCAGGCACTGGCCCTGATTGACGCCGACGTCGCCATGCGCATGCGCATGCGCAACCCATCCAACCGTCGCCATCGTCACGGCGACGAGAAATCGCATGATCATCTTTGCTCTCTCCCTTTGTAAGCCGCCGCCCTTTCCGGGCGGTCTTTTCGACGCGCAAACTCGAGCGTTTGCGCGCTTTGTAAGGCGAAGGCGCTGGCCTCCGGGAATTCGCGCCGCACGCTCCCCGCGACATATCGTTTAATATATATCAAGAGCGCGGCCTTTGTCCCGCGACCAAGGGCCACATGCCTGAAAGGCGGCGCCGGCGCAAGAATTTTAAACGCCGTGGAGATCGCGCGCCGCCGCCGACTCCGCATCCGCGCTTTCAACGCGCCGCGCTCGGCCAATGCGCGACGTCGACAATAAAACTATATTTTATTTCAATGCGCTATTCGCCTGTGCGAGGCGGGCGGTTAATCGACCTCGAACCATGTCGCGAGCCCGCCCGCCTCATGCTCCAGAATATCGTCGTGGATCGCCCATTTCCCCGGCGACTCCGCAACGAAGGCCGCATGTTTCGTCTTGCCCGGCGGAATGATGACGCCGTTGCGCCAATAGGGCTCCCAGCCGTCGTCGAGATCGTGCAGGAGGCGCATGCATTGTCCATGCGCATGCATGGCGAGCGGCGACGGCGATTTATTGATAAAGCCGAGCGTCACCGGCGTTCCCCTCGCAACGCGAAACAGGGGAGGCCCTTCATAGGCTTTGGTCGCGGCGCCGTTGATCGTCCAGGCGGGGCCGCGCGCCTCGCCTTTGCGCGGCTCGATCACGAGATCGACCTTCTTCGCCTTGGCGAGCGGAATTTCCGCCGGCAGGGTGGGATTTGGCGGGGCGGCGGCGATGGGCGGACGCTTCCCGGTTTTCGCGCCTCTGGCTTCGGCGACAAGAAGCTCGCGATCCTCGCCGTTCTGGCCGCGCAGGACGAGACTCGCCTTGGCGCCTTCCTGCTCGGGCATATCGAACATGAGTTCGAAACGCGCCCCCGGCGCGACCGGGATGGAGCGCTTGATCGGCTCGAAGGCTTCGCAGGGCTGGCTGTCGATAGCGATGACGAAGGGCTGCGCGCCAAGCAGCGAGAGAATCATGATGCGCGCATTGGCGAGATTGGCGAGGCGCAGCCGCACTCGCGCGCCAGGCTGGAATTGTCGCTCCGCCGGCGCCTGCTTGCCGTTGACGCATAGGAGCGGGCCAATCCGCCCGACCCCGCGCGCCGCCGCCGGATCGTCGAATGGGCCGGCGATCTGGCCTTTGTCGTCGAGCCGCCAGTCGTCGAGAACGAGCAGCAGGTCGGCGTCGGCCGGAAGCGGCGTCGGCTCCTCGACGAGGAGGAGGCCTTTAAGACCGCGGCCCATCAGCTCGGGCGTCTCGCCATAGACGCTCGGCCGGTAGCAGAAGAGGCCGGGGTCGGCGAGCTTGCGGCGATAGTCGAAGGCGCCGCCGGGAGCGACGGCGGCCTGCGTCAGCGGCGCGACGCCTTCCATCGCATTGTCGCCGCGCAATCCGTGCCAATGGACGGTCGCCGGAAGGCGATCGAGGCGGTTGAGGAAGCGAATGGCGAGTTCATCGCCCTGCCGGTAGCGCAGGATCGGGCCGGGCGTCGCGCCGTCAAAGCCGAGAATGTCGGTTTCCGTCGCGCCCGAGAGCCGCGCCTTGCCCGGCCGGGCTTCGAGGGCGCGCAGGCCAGCGGGCGCGGGCTCGCTGCGCGCGGGAATCGTCGCGAGGGTCGCGGCGACGCCGGAGAGCAGCGCGCGGCGGGAGAAGGGGCGAGACAGGGCGCGAGACATGGCGCCCAGCTATGAAGCAAGCCGGACGGCGGAGCAACGACCCGCTTGAGCGCGCCGTCCCGTCAGCGATAGAACCAGAGGATGAAGCCAAGAGGATTCGGGACATGGTTGCGCCGCATATGACAAGATTTGCCGCTATTTTGAGCGTTTGCAGCGCCTGCGCGCTTTTTTCGAGCGCGGCCCTGGGGCAGGCCGATCAAGGCTATTCCGCCTATCGGCAGGCGCTCCTCGCGCAGGGATGGAAGCCGGTCACGAGCTACGGGCTGAAGACCGCTACGGGCAAGACCCTCTATAAATATCCTGAAGTTATTTGCGGCCCGGCGCTCTGCAACGCCAAATGGCGCGACAGTCAGGGACGCGAGCAGCTCGTCAGGCTTATTCGGGGGGTCGAGGGGGCGGACCACCGCGTCGCGCCGCGATAACGCTTCCTCGGACGGTCCGGCGCAGCTCGCAATTTTTTCCAAGCATCCTTTTGCGGCCATGCTATAGAGCGGCGCCCGCGCGAGCGGGCAGGTTTCGTGGCGGCCCTTCCGCCGATCGCGGGCGTGGCGGAACTGGTAGACGCGCCGGATTTAGGTTCCGGTGACGAAAGTCGTGGGGGTTCGACTCCCTCCGCCCGCACCAGAGCCGCTCCTTCGTGGAATTCCCCGCGCCGCCTCGCGCAGGTGGCGTCGAAGTTGTTGAAAAGGCGATAGAAATGCAAGTGACGCAGACCTCCTCGCAGGGGCTGAAGCATGAATTCAAGGTTGTCCTGCCGGCGGGCGATCTCGCGGCCAAGCTCGCCGCCCAGCTCTCGGAGCTGCAGGCGAAGGCGCAGATCAAGGGCTTTCGCCCCGGCAAGGCGCCGATCGGCCATCTCAAAAAACTCTACGGCAAGAGCATGATGGGCGACGTGCTGCAGGAGGCGGTTAACGACGCCAACCGCAAGATTGTCGAGGATAATCAGTTCCGTGTCGCGCAGGAGCCGAAGATCGACTTCCCCGGCGGGCAGGAAGAGGTCGAGCGCGCGCTCGAAGCCGAAGGCGACTTCTCTTATGTCGTGACCTTCGAGACTCTGCCGAAAATCGAAATCGGCTCCTTCGACGGCATCGCCCTCGAACGGCCGGTCGCGGAAGTGACGGCGGAAGACGTCGACAAGGCCTTGCAGTCGCTCGCCGACCGCGCTCAGGAATTCGAGGCGAAGCCCGAAGGCGCCAAGGCCGAGAAGGGCGACAAGCTCACCATCGACTTCACCGGCAAGCTCGACGGCGTCACTTTCGAGGGCGGCTCGGGCGGCGACGTCGATATCGTGCTCGGCTCCGGGACCTTCATTCCGGGCTTTGAGGAACAGTTGGAGGGCGCGGCGGCGAGCGAGCAGCGCCTCGTCAAGACGCGCTTTCCCGACGATTATTCCGCCAAGCATCTCGCTGGACGGGAGGCCGAATTCGACGTGACGGTGAAATCCGTCTCGGCGCCGAAGTCGCTCGGCCTCGACGAGGAGCTCGCCAAAAAATATGGCTTTGAGTCGCTCGACGCCATGAAGACGGCGGTGCGCGGCAATCTCGAAGCCGATTACCACAAGATTTCGCGCGACAAGCTGAAGCGCGCGCTGCTCGATGCGCTCGACAGCCGCTATTCCTTCGAATTGCCGGAAAGCCTCGTCGAGCAGGAGTTCCGCAATATCTGGAACCAGCACGAGATCGAGAGCCAGCGGAACAATTTGCCTGTTTCCGAAGAAGGCAAGACCGAGGAGGAGACCCGGGCCGAATTCCGCAAGATCGCGGAACGGCGCGTGCGCCTCGGGCTGGTGCTGGCGGAGATCGGACAGAACGCCGGCGTCCAGGTCGAGGAGAAGGATCTGACCGATGCGCTGATCGAGCGCGCCCGCATGTTCCCGGGCCAGGAAAAGGCGGTCTGGGACTATTACCGCAATAATGAGCAGGCGCTCGCCCAGTTGCGCGCGCCGATCTACGAAGAGCGGGTCGTCGACCATATCTCCAAGCTGATCAAGATCGCCGACAAGCCAGTGTCCCGCGAGGAGCTGTTCAAAGAGGACGAGGAATAGCCGAGGGGCTTGCGCCGTCTTCTAAGGTTAAGCGCCAGCGGTCGGAAGCAATGACTTTGCGTCCGGCGCGGGCGCGGCTATATGACGGGACAAAGAATATGCCGGCGCAGGCGCGAGCCGCCCGCCGGGCTAGAAAGGCTGAACGCGATGCGCGATCCAATCGACACGTACAATCAATATCTCATTCCGCAGGTGATCGAGAACACCTCTCGCGGCGAACGCGGCTTCGACATCTATTCCCGTCTGCTGCGTGAGCGCATCATCTTCGTCACCGGGCCGATCGAAGACCATATGGCGTCGGTCATCATCGCGCAGTTGCTGTTTCTCGAGTCGGAAAATCCGAAGAAGGAAATCTCGCTCTACATCAATTCGCCGGGCGGCGTCGTGACCTCCGGCCTCGCCATCTATGACACGATGCAGTTCGTGAAGCCTAGAGTCTCGACGCTATGCATCGGGCAGGCGGCGTCGATGGGCTCGCTGCTTTTGGCCGCCGGCGCCGACGGGCAGCGTTACGCCCTGCCGAACGCCCGCGTCATGCTGCATCAGCCCTCGGGCGGTTTCCAGGGGCAGGCCTCGGACATTCAGCGGCACGCCGAGGATATTCTGAAGATCAAGAAGCGCCTCAACGACATCTACGTCCGCCACACCGGTAAGGACTATGAAACGATCGAGCGCACGCTCGACCGCGACCATTTCATGTCGGCCGAAGAAGCCAAGGCCTTCGGCATCGTCGACAGCGTGCAGGAAAAGCGCCCCGACGACGAAAGCGAACAGAAACGCTAAGGCAAGCGGCTTGGCGCGGACGCATTCGCAAGAACATGCGCCGCGCCGGGCGGCTCGAACGAGCCGCGTGAGGGGGCAATCGGGGCGCGCATGTTTCGTAAAATTTTGATCGCCAATCGCGGCGAAATCGCCTGCCGCATCATCAAGACCGCCAAGCGCATGGGTCTTGCGACCGTCGCCGTCTATTCCGACGCCGACGCCGACGCTCTGCATGTCGAAATGGCGGATGAGGCGATCCATCTCGGGCCGCCGCCCGCCGCGCAATCCTATCTTCTGATCGACAAGATCGTCGCCGCCTGCAAGGAGACTGGCGCCGAGGCGGTGCATCCGGGCTATGGCTTTCTCTCGGAGCGCGCCGCCTTCGCCAAGGCGCTCGCCGATTCGAATATTATTTTCATCGGTCCCAACCCGCGCGCGATCGAGGCGATGGGCGACAAGATCGAGTCGAAGAAATTCGCCTCGGCCGCCAATGTCAATGTCGTGCCGGGCTATCTCGGCGTCATCGAAAACGCGGAGGAAGCGGTCAGGATCGCGCGCGACATCGGCTATCCGGTAATGCTGAAGGCGTCCGCCGGCGGCGGCGGCAAGGGCATGCGCGTCGCCTTTACCGACGCCGAAGTCATCGAGGGCTTTACGCGCGCGCGCTCGGAGGCGGCCTCCTCATTTGGGGACGACCGCGTCTTCGTCGAGAAGTTCATCGTCAATCCGCGCCATATCGAAATCCAGGTGTTGGGCGACAAATATGGCAACGTCATTCACCTCAACGAGCGCGAATGCTCCATTCAGCGCCGCAATCAGAAAGTGATCGAAGAAGCGCCCTCGCCGCTGCTCGATGAAAAGACGCGCCGCGAAATGGGCGCTCAGGCGGTCGCGCTCGCCAAGGCCGTGGACTATGATTCCGCCGGGACGGTGGAGTTCGTCGCGGGACAGGACAAAAGCTTCTATTTCCTCGAAATGAATACGCGCCTGCAGGTGGAGCATCCGGTGACGGAGCTCATCACCGGCGTCGATCTTGTCGAACAGATGATCCGCGTCGCCGCGGGCGAGCCGCTGCAATTGAAGCAGGAAAACGTCAAGATCAACGGCTGGGCGGTGGAGAGCCGCATTTACGCCGAAGACCCGACGCGCAACTTCCTGCCGTCGATCGGGCGTCTCGTGAAATATCGCCCGCCCGAGGAGAAGCGCGAGGGCGGCGTGACGGTGCGCAACGACACCGGCGTCACCGAGGGGCGCGAAATCTCGATCCATTACGATCCGATGATCGCGAAGCTCGTGACCCATGCGCCGGACCGGCTGCGGGCCATCGTGGCGCAAGCCGACGCGCTCGATCGTTTCGCGATCGACGGCATCCGCCACAATATTCCCTTCCTCTCCTCGCTGATGCAGAGTCCGCGCTGGCGCTCGGGCAATCTGTCGACAGGCTTCATCGCGGAGGAATATCCGGAAGGATTTTCAGCGCCGCGGCCCAAGGGCGAAGTCGCGCATACGATCGCCGCGATCGCGACGCTGATTGATCACATCGGCAATGAGCGCAAACGCAAGATCAGCGGCCAATTGCGCGGCGGCCGGCCGGTCGAATTCGAGCGCGAACGCGTTTGCATGCTGGGCGACGAGCGTTTCGACGTGACGCTCGACGCGCAGGGCGAATCCCTCATCGTGCGCTTCGTCGGCGGCGACGAGCGCACGCATCGCGTCTCCTCGCATTGGCGGCCGGGCGAGATCGTGCTCGAAGGCGAGATCGACGGCCGCCCGATCTTTGTGCAGGCGCGGCCGATTCTCAACGGCCATGAGCTGTCGCATCAGGGCGTCGCCGTCGCCGCCCGCGTCTATACGCAGCGCGAGGCCGAGCTTGTCGCCTATATGCCGAAGAAGAAGGACGCGGGCGTCTCCAAATATCTGCTCTGTCCCATGCCGGGTCTTGTGAAGACGATCGACGTGACGGAAGGGCAGGAGGTCAAGGCAGGCGACGCGCTCTGCATGGTCGAAGCCATGAAGATGGAGAATGTGCTGCGCGCCGAGCGCGACGTGACCGTGAAGAAGATTCTCGCCAAGCCCGGCGACAGTCTCGCAGTCGACGCCGTGATCATGGAGTTCGGGTAAGGGGCACAGTGGCCCTTCTCAATTTGAGCGACATATGCTACTCGAACGGATGTGTTTCGCCTCCATTTTGGAGCCAGAATGCCCGTCAACCTCTCCATAAAGAACGCGCCCGACGATGTAGTCGTCAAGTTGAAGGCGCGCGCCGCGCGCAATCACCGCAGCCTGCAGGGTGAGTTGATGGCGATTGTGACGGCGGCCGCCGAGGAGCCCTATGCGACACTGTCTGATGTACGCGAGAGCGTCCGGGGGCTGAAACTAAGCTCGCGGAGCGAGTCGACGGAAATCGTCAGGCAGATGCGCGACGAGCGAATGCGTGCCCTCCTCGATCGTCGTTGACGCCTCCGCTTTCGCTGCTGTCTTGTTCAAAGAACCGGAAGGCGACGGACTCGCCGATCTATGGGCGAATTCCGTTGTCATAGCGCCGATCTTGCTTTGTTACGAAATTGGGAATGTCGCGCTGACAAAAGCGCGCCGCTTTCCTGACGAAGCTGATGAGTGCATCGAGGCCTACGACATCTTTCTGCGCCTCAAAATTCAAATTGCCGAGGTTGAATTTCGTGACGTATTGGCGCTTGCCCTGCGCCGGAACCTAACCGTCTATGACGCCTCATATGCTTGGCTTGCATTGTCGCGGGGTCTCGATCTTATAAGTTTGGACAGAAGACTTGTCGCCGCATTCGAAGCCGAGAAAGCGACCGCCCCTGGCCGATAGCGAAATTACAAATTCAGAAACAAACTCACCGACAGAATGTGATTCATCCGCCGGTTGAATTTCTGCTCTTGTCGCGAGACGGCGCGCGAGAGGATGAACTGGTTCATATAGCCGATCTCGACGCGCGCCTGTTCGCTGAACGTATAGCCGAGCCCGGCGAAGCCGCGATTCTGATCGAAGCCGAAGCGCGCCGCGGGCGTCGTCGAATTGAGGCGCATGAAGACCTCGTCCCAAAGGACGAGGCTCACGGGCGAGTCTTCAGCGAGCGGGCGGGAAAAGCGGAGAAGATCGCGCAGGCGCCATTCGACCGGATTGACGTTTTGAATGAAACGCTGCTCGAGACGCGTGCGGCTCGAAAGGTCGCCGAAGGACGCTTTCTCGGTGAGCAGGAGTTGCTGCCAGATGCGATTCTCATGCTGCGTCCGGGCGCCTTCCGGGAAGATCGCGAAACGCCCATAGCCGAGCCAGACGCTGACGCGGTCCGAAAGCGCGTAGCCGAGGCCGGCGCGGCCCAAGGCTTGGTCCGCCACGCGGGCGTCGTCGCGGAAGCGTCCCTGGCCTTCGAGCCAAAGACGCCATTTGTTGAGGCTCGGATCGAGCGAGTCGAGCTTGGCGACGGCGGTGACATTCTCCCAGATGCGGAAATCCTCGTCGGCCGCGCGGGCGGGGCAGTCCATCGCGCCCGCCGTCGCCACGACGCCCGCCAATAAGCGGCGCGCCGCGCTGGTCCGGGAGAAGTCTCTGGCGGTTCTATCCACGACCCGTCTCACCCTGCGCATTTCGAGGCGCCTCAGGCGCGCCAAAACGGTACGCTAACTTGTGAAATGGTCGCGCTCAACCGCCGCGGCGGCCCTTGGATGAGTCGAGAGAGGAGTGTTGCACAGGCGCTACAGAATGCGCGTCACATGGCCCATTTTGCGGCCCGGGCGCGTTTCCTTCTTGCCGTAGAGATGGAGGCAGGCCCCCTCGTCGCCCGCAAGCGCTGGCCAGGCGTTCACGTCGTCGCCGATCAGATTGCGCATGAGGACGCGATTCCCATGGCGGCGCGTCGAGCCGAGCGGCCACCCAGCGACGGCGCGCATATGCTGCTCGAACTGCGACGTGACCGCGCCATCGAGCGTCCAATGGCCGGAATTATGCACGCGCGGCGCGATTTCATTCACGAGTATTGCTTCGCGCGCTTCCTCGACCACGACGAACATTTCGACGGCGATGACGCCGACATAATCCGCGGCTTCCGCGATGCGCCGCGCGACGTCGATCGCGGCGCGCGCGGTTTCGGGCGCGACATTGGCGGGCGCTTCGGTCGTCGCGAGAATATGATGCTCATGCGTATTCTCGCAAAGGTCGTAGGCGCGGAATTGCCCGTCCGATCCCCGCGCGGCGACGACCGAGACTTCTTTCGCGAAGGGCACAAAACTTTCAAGAATGCAGGGCGCGCCGCCGAGCGCGCGAAAGAGAGCGGCGAGATCGGCGCCGTCGCGCAATTGCGCCTGGCCTTTGCCGTCATAGCCGAGCCGCCGCGTCTTCAGGATCGAATTGCGGCCGAGTCGCGCGACCGCGCGGGCGAGCGCGCCGGCGTCCTCGACATCGGCGAAATCCGCCGTCGCGATCCCGAGGCTTTGCACGAACTGCTTTTCGATCAGCCGGTCTTGCGTCAGCGCCAGCGCGCGCGGGTTCGGCCGCACCGGCCGATGCGCCTCCAGAATTTGCGCCGTGCGCGCCGGGACATTCTCGAATTCATAGGTGACGACCTCGACCGCCTCCGCGAAGTCGGCGAGCGCCGCTTCGTCGTGGAAATCGGCGATCGTGCGCGCCGCGCAGACGTCGAAGGCGGGGTCGTCGGCGACCGGCGAGAAGACGTGCGATTTAAGGCCGAGCCGCGCGCCGGCGGTCGCCAGCATGCGCGCGAGCTGGCCGCCGCCGAGAATGCCGATGGTCGCGCCCGGCGCGAGCATTCAGGCCTTGTCCTGCGGCGTTAGCGCCACGCTTTCCGTCTGGCGGGCGCGATAGGCGGCGAGCCGCGCGGCGAGCGCCTTGTCGGAGCGGGCGAGAATGGCGGCGGCGAGAAGCGCGGCGTTGATCGCGCCGGCCTTGCCAATGGCGAGCGTTCCGACCGGCACGCCGCCGGGCATCTGCACGATCGAAAGAAGCGAATCCAGGCCCTTGAATGAATCCGATTCGATCGGCACGCCGAGAACGGGCAGGGCGGTCATCGAGGCGGTCATGCCCGGCAGATGCGCGGCTCCGCCTGCGCCCGCGACGATGACCTGAAAACCTTCGGCCTCCGCGCCCTTGGCGAAGGCGACGAGCCTGTCGGGCGTGCGATGCGCCGATATGATGCGCGCCTCGCAGCCGATATCGAGCGCGGCGAGCGTTTCAACCGCATGGCGCATGGTCGCCCAGTCGGATTGCGATCCCATGATGACGGCGACAGGCGGTGGGGGCTTCGCCACTCTGGCTTCCTTCGGAAATGGAAGCCATGCGGGATAGACGATGCGCTGCCGATAAGCAAGCGCGTGGCGGCGAGGGGAATCGGGCGCTGAGCGCCGCGTGCGCGCCCCTGTGGCGAAGGCCCAAGCAAGAGCGCTCGTGAGGCGCGTCGAGGCGGGCGCGACGCCAGCGAGGAGAGGCTCGCCGCCTCCTTCGAGACGGCGCTTTGCGCGCTTCTCCGGAAGAGACAATCCTATGCCATCAATTCCGGCGCCCGATTTTTCTTCGGCCCCGCGCCCGCTCGGGCTAAGGAGTTTATACGGGTTTTTTCAGGCAGCGGCGGGGCGCGTCGATGGACGAGAGTTTGAGACAGGGGGTCGCAGTGCTCGCGGTCGCGATGATGGTCGCGATCGCCGCGCGGCAGATCAAGCTGCCCTACACGGTCGGCCTCGTCATCGTCGGCGCCATCGTGGCGACGTCGAACGCCGAGATCGCGCCCCATCTCACGCATGAGCTGATCTTTGATTTCATCTTGCCGCCGCTGCTCTTCGAGGCGGCCTTGACGCTGTCCTGGCGCGAGCTTCTGCGCGACTCGGCGCCGTTGCTCGCGCTCGCGGGCGTCGGAACGGTGATTTCGGCGGCGGTTGTCGCAACCTCGATGACGACGCTGCTCGACTGGCCGCTCGCTTCGGCGCTCGTCTTCGGCGCATTGATCGCGGCGACAGACCCCGTCGCGATCATCGCCATGTTCAAGGATAATAAGATCAGGGGCCGCATACGACTGCTGGTCGAGAGCGAGAGCTTGCTCAATGACGGCGCGGCGGCGGTCCTCTTCGTCATGGCGCTCGCCTGGGCGGTGAGCGGCGGCGAGGGGCAGACCGCCGGCGAAACGGCGTTCACTTTGCTCAAGATCGTGCTGGGGGGCGTGGTCGTCGGCGCGCTTTGCGGCGGCGCCGCCATCATCGCCTCGCTGCCCACGACGGAACATCTCGTCGAAGCGGCCCTGACGACGATCGCCGCCTTCGGCTCCTTCCTCCTCGCCGAATATTTTCATGTCTCGGGCGTCTTGGCGACCGTGACCGCGGGGCTGATGATGGGCAATCTCGGCCTGCTGAGCGAGAGCGAGGGGGGCTATATCAGCCGCAGGGGCCGCGAATTTGTCCTGTCCTTTTGGGACTTTGCGGCCTTCCTCGCCAATTCCGTGGTGTTTCTGCTTATCGGCGTCGACGTGGCCTCGACGCCCTTCGCCGCTATTGGGCCCGGGCCGCTGGCGGCGGCGATCGCCATCGTTCTCGTGGCGCGCGCCATCACTGTCTATCCCTTGAGTTCGCTGTTTCTTCGGTCTCGCTGGAAGGTGTCCTTGCGCGAGCAGCATGTGCTGTGGTGGGGCGGGTTGCGGGGCGCCCTCGCGGCGGCGCTTGCGCTGTCGCTTCCGCTCGACCTGCCGCGGCGCGACGACATCGTCGCCCTTACATTCGGCGTCGTCGCCTTTTCGATTGTCGTGCAGGGACTGACGATGCCGCTGCTTTTGCGCGCGCTCGGATTCCTGCCGCGCCCCGCCGGCGCGCTTCCAAGCCAGGCGGACGAGGGCGCGCATTAGCCCTTTCTGATCGAAAGCGCGCGCGTCAGGCGATAATATCGGGCGTCAACTGGTCTTCGAGATAGACGATGCGGTCGCGTAGCAGCAGCTTGCGCTTTTTCAGCCGCTGGATCTGGAGCTGATCCACGGCGCCGACGGCGAGCAGCGCGTCTATGGCGGTCTCCAGATCGTGGTGCTCCAGGCGCAGCCTTTCGATTTCGGCGCGAATGGCGCTTTTTTCGATGTCGCTCGGATTGTCGTTCATAAACCGCCGCCCTCGAACGCAAAGACGCATTCGGGAATCATCCGCTCGCGGACGCGATTATCGCGCCGCGAAGAAGAAGCCTTCAACCACAATCGCCCGTTACAAACCAGCATAAGCGTCACGCATTTCGTCGATCGCCGCGATCTTCGCCTCAAGCGGCGCCCAATCGTCCCTCTCGGCGATCGCCGCCCAGAGCGCCTCGACTTCCTCGATCAACATCGAGCACGGCGCCTCGCGGCGAAAGTAAGGGTGGTCGAGCCGCGCCCGAATCGTCGTTTCATGGGCGGCGAAGGCGTCGCGCAGCGGCGCGAAAGCCTCCGTCTCGTAAAAAGGCGCGGAGGCGCTGCGCCGGGCCCGCTCGGCGCTCGCAAGGCCGCCGCGCCAGTCGAAGAAGGTTTGCTCGAATGGCGCGCGAGTCGCGAGTAGAAAGTCGAGGAGCGTCTTGGCCAGAGCCGCGTCGGCTTCCTCGCCCGCAGAGGCGAGGGCGAAGCGATCGAGCAGCGCGTTGCGAAAGGCCTGCTGAATCACATTCTGGAAATTGCCCAAAATCCTGTCAGCCGACTCCAAGCCGGTCAGATGCATCAGGCATTCCGCGAGACGCCACAGGTTCCAGCCCAACGCGCCTGGCTGGCGGCCGAAGGCGTAAAGGCCCGACTCGTCGAAATAGGCGGCGGTGAAGGTCGGATCATAGACGGGCGCGAAGCGCCACGGCCCATAGTCGAAGCTCTCGCCCGTCACATTGATGTTGTCGGAGTTCAAGACGCCATGCACGAAGCCCGCCGCCATATAGCCGGCGCCGAGCCTCGCGACCCGCGCGACGACCTCTTCGAGAAAGCGGATGGCGCGCTCTTGCGCGGGAAGGTCGGCGAGGTCGGGAAAATAATGGCGGCACACGTGGTCCAGCAGCCGATCGAGCGCCTCCTTATCGTCATGGAAGGCGAGGCGCTGAAACGTGCCGATGCGGATATGCGAATGCGACAGCCGCACCAACACGCTCGAACGCGTCGGCGACGGTTCGTCGCCGCGATAGAGCGCTTCGCCCGTCTCGATAAGGCTGAAAGTCTTGGAGGTATAGACGCCGAGCGCCTCGAGCATTTCCGTCGCAAGAATTTCGCGCACGCCGCCCTTGAGGGTCAGCCTTCCGTCGCCGCGCCGCGACCAGGGCGTCTGGCCGCTTCCCTTGGTGCCGAGGTCGAGCAGACGCCCGTCCTCAGCGTCGCGCAATTGCGCGAAGAGAAAGCCGCGCCCGTCGCCGAGATCTTGGTTGTAAACGCGAAATTGATGGCCGTGGTAGCGCAGCGCCAAAGGCTGGGCGAGGCCGTCGGGCAGGGGCGCGAAACGGCCGAAATGCTCGATCCATTCGGCGTCGCTCAAGGCGTCGAGCCCCACGCGCGCCGCCCACCGCTGATTGCGGTAGCGCAGCCTATGCTCGGGGAAACTCGCGGCGTCGACGCGGTCGAAGAAGGGGTCGCCAAGAGCCTCATGGAGCGTCTCGGCGCGGTAGCGGTCAGTCAGCGGCATCGGGCGTTTGTAACGCAAATCCCGCGCCGCGACGCGCGCGACGCAAAAAAATAGGCGGAGATCGCTCTCCGCCTGTGGCGCTGGGCAGGAAAACCCGTGATGGGAAGCGCTTAGGCAAGCTCCGAAAAAGTTACCAGACTTTTTCGATCAGAACTCGCTCCAGCTCTATGATCGGCGCGATTTCCTATCGATCGGAGGATTCCGTCGGATCGGAAAGCGCGCTAATGGCGCGTTTCGCTGATCGTCAGCTTGACTAATTCGTCCTTGATCTGCAGCTTTTTGCGCTTGAGCTCGATGATTTTCAGTTCATCGGCCGTGGGATGAAGCTGCTCCTGCTCGATTTCCTTTTTGAGCGCCTCGTGGCGGCGTTGGAGTTCGACGATATGGCCCTGTAAGGACATGCGAAACCTCCTTGTTTGCTCTCTCGACGAGCGAGCGCAATTTTTGATTTTGCCACAACGCCGCCGCTTCGCAAGACCGGAAATGGCGGATGCGTCATAAATCTTTTATGCGCGCGGCCTACAGCGTTCACGGATTCTCAATCCTTTGAGAGGCTTGGCGTATTACGCGATTCTCTTTGTCGCAGCGCGCCGACGCGTCGATGCGCTTGCGCGCCGCGATTTTCGCCAGTATAGACGGCGCTCCGGCCGCCCCGGCGGCTAAGGGCGCGTAGCTCAGCGGGAGAGCACTACGTTGACATCGTAGGGGTCACAGGTTCAATCCCTGTCGCGCCCACCATTGGCCACAGCGAGAAAAAGCCGCGTTTTTAGGGACAGGCTCGGCCGCTGGGCCTCAATTCCCCTCTCAGGCGTTCGCCGCTTCGTTCTTCCCAGTCTTGCGCTCCGCATCGGATTGAGCAGGCGAAATCTTTCGCGCCCATGTCAGGACAGCGCCGCCGATAGCGAGAAGAGCGACCCATATCCCGTTTGCGGTTTCGAGCTGCTTCTTTATGAATTCAAGCCACTCGCTGGCGCTTTCCGGCCAGCCCACCTCCACGCTGATCTTTTGCGTCAAGGTGCGGACGGTTCTTCTCACGTCCTTGCCTTGCAGCGGGATGAAGGCGTCGAATGTCAAGATGAGCGTTTGTTCGCCTGCGGCCTTGGGAGTGACTTTCCAAGACCAAGTCGTCAACTCGTCTTCTGAAACCGCCTGCTCCTGCGGGCCGGCAGGGGAAATATCGAACGCGCTGCCGCCAGAAAGCGTCGCAGCCACCCTGTCGGAAACTTTTAAGGGGACCACGGTCGGCGTTCCCAAATGATCGACTTCGCGCGCCAGCGTCTCCTTTGGCATTTTGGCTGAGAGCTTGGCGACGATCTCCAGGTCTTTGCCGAGACGAGCCCTCGGGGGCGAGTTAAAGGCGACATTGGCGTCTACCAGACGGCGGATCGCTTCGTCCACAAGCTTGAGGGGCGAGGCGAGGGACGGAGCTGGCTCCGCCGTAATCTCCCGGCTTTCGGCGACCTCCGAAGGCGCGGAAGGAAGGGGCGCCGCGGCTTCCCTCGGCGCCGTTCTGCTGCGGCGATGCCAACCATGGTGGGCGCGCCCGCTGGCGACCGCGGGTTCTTCTCCAGAAGGCTCCGTTGATCGATCTTGCTTCGCCGAGGCGCGCTTCGTTCCCCGACTTTTGGCCGCCTCCGCCTTTATGGCGCGCGGATTCCATTTCTCTATGGCCTTTTCTATCGGCGCCGCGGCTTCCGTTGGGCTCGCCGCAATCATCGGCGCCGTGGGCGCGGCCTTAGGCGTCGCGGAGGTCTCGACCATCGCCGACGTCTTGAAAGGCGGGGGGGCCGCCTTTTCCTCCTCCACCGTCGGAGCGGCGGTTTCCGCTGATGTCTCCTCAGCCGTCGTCTCTGCAGGCTCCCCCACAAGCGTCGCCGCCGGCTCGCTCGGCGTCGATGCGTCGACCCGCGAGGCCGAGGGTTTTTCTTCAACCGCCGCCGGCGGCGCTTTAACGGCGTGGAGATTGGACGACAGGAACGAGTAGGCTAACCCTCCGGCGCCGAGAAGGAAAAGGCCGCCGCCAAGGGTAAGGAGGATTTTCTTTAGGGCTGTATCGCCAAATTTCGCACGCCAACTCATTTTGAAAATCTTTGGATGAGTTAATTAAAACAGCATGCGCCTGTTTAAGGGCGCTGTAAAGAGCCGCTTATGGCGACGCGTTGCGTTAGCCGGTATGTTGCGCGCTTCCACCCCCAGGATAGTGCAGGCGGGAAAGTTTACGGAAAAAGCGCTGCTGAGCGCGGAGGACCGCCGTCTTGCCCGTCTAAACACGACGCCCACGATCCGATTGCGGGGGACTTGCGCTTTGCGCGGCGGCTACAGTAGATGAGCCGATTCATTGCGCGAAACCTAAGGGGATGTGAATGCGTTGCGCCGTTCTTATGCCAAATATTTGGCGCGGCGGAATACTCAATTTCGGCGTGCTGATAAGCAATATTATTTCAGAAATTGAATTTGACGGCCGTTCGACGGAAGTGAGCTTCTGCGTGCCGAACGGATATAACCTCGATTTGATCGTGGGGCTCAACGATTCCGTTAACGTCATAACCTTCGATCACGCGCCCTATAAGGCGGATTTCGCTTTCAGGACGTTCGTGCAGAATAAAGCCGCCCCCTCGCTGAAAGATGTCCATGGAGTGGGGTCTTTGAACGACATGACCTATCCGCGCGCTTCGGGCGGCGCGCTGGATATTGTTTTAGCGGATGTCTGGGTTCTTTTGACGGGTCTCTTCAACTACGGCCCGATCATTCCGCTGAAGCCCTATCTCGTTTACGCCCCAGACTTCATTCAGCGAATCGTGCCCGAGATATACGACGACCCGCCTATCTCTCCGGCATGGATGATGAACGCATGGCAGGCGCTCGCCCTGCAGAGGAGCGCCGGGGTCATCGTCACGTCGAATCAGACGGGAAAGGACGCGCTGACCTACGCTGGCGTGCGCCCGGACAAAATCCATCGTTTGCCCATGGCGAACGCGCCATTGTTCAAGGAAGATCCCAACCTTGCTGAGAAGATTGTGCGCAAACGCAAAAAGATCGCTCAATATTTACCGGCGGAAGGCGGGCGCGCGCCGTCCAGCGCCTTGCCGCCCGCCGCGGCGAGGAAGACTTCCGACGAGGACCGCGGGCGAAACGAGGAAGAGACCCTCGACGATATTATCGCCGCGGACCGCCCTTATTTTCTTTGGGTCACCAACACGACCGTGCACAAAAATCAGCAAAGAGCGCTTCAAGCGCTGGAGCGATATTACGAAGAGGGCGGCGCCCTGCGCTGCGTGATTTGCGGGGCTGACACCGATCGATACCGCAAGCCATCGCAACTTCCAGTCGTAAACGCGATTTACGAGCGCCTGAGGTCGAGCCCGGCGCTGCAGGAGAACGCCTATCTCGCCGGCGAAGTGGGAAATGAAAGATTTCGGCAGCTTCTGACTGAAGCCGCCTTTCTCTGGCACAATGTGATTTACGATAACGGCACCTTCTCCGTCATCGAAGCGGCCCGGGTCGGCACGCCATGCCTTGTCTCCGCCTATCCGCAGATGATCGAAATATTGGAGCATTTCTCCATCGAGGCTGAGCTGTTCGACCCCTGGGACCTGGCGGACGCCGCGCGCGGCCTTAAGGCGATGGAGAAAAAATTGGCGGAGGGCGAGCCCCGCGCGCCCAAGGACATAGGCGATCAAGACAGAATCATTTTCCGCGAGAAATTGGCCGACTTGCTTCGCGGCGCCCTGCGCGAGACAACCGAGACTGCGCTGTGAACGCATCCGCCGAAGACTCTCCTTCGAAGCTCAGGATCGGCGTCGTCGTTCCCGGGCTGCATAAAGCGGCGTTTGGCGAAGGCCTGCTGCAATATCTCATTTTTCTGATCCGGGGGCTGACTCCCGGCGTCGCCCAACTGAACCTCGCCATGCGAGCGGAGTCGGTGGAGGCGTTCATGACCTGGCGCAGCCATATGCCGGCCGACCTGCAAGCCGACATCGTCGTCACTGGCGTCTCTCACACGATTCTAAGCGATCTTTGGCCGACCCCAGTCTCCGACGAGCAGCGCAATTGGGTCCGTAGCTTCGAAGCGGGAATCGATGTCTGGTTTCCGATCCAGCCTCACTACACGATCCTGGAATCGGCCTTGAAACCGGTGGTCGCGCTTTTCGCCGATTTTGTGTTTGCCGAATATCCGACCTTGTTCCCCGATGAATTATTTCCCAAGAACCAGCTCCCCGAGCGCGTCTACGAAGCGACCATGAAGATGGTCCTCTCGACCGCTGGCTACATATGTTTCTCCGAACATGTGAAACGCCGACAGATTTTGCGGCATTTCGACATCCCCGAAGATAAAATTTTCGTGATTCCCCATGCGCCTTTCGATTACCGCGCCATTGCGGGCGCCAATTTTGAAGGACGCGAGGCGGCGGCCGAGAGAATCAGGGAATATCTGCGCGACGAACCCCTCAAATGGCGGGACGCCTGGCAGGAGCGGCTCCTTGGCGAGACGCTGAAGGAATTTCCATTCGAGCATGCGCCTTATGTTTTCGTTTCGACGCGCGCGCGGCCACATAAAAATGTCGAGATCATCGTTCGAGCCGCGCTCGCGCTGCGGCGTAGATATTCGAATGTCAAATTTATCGTGACCGCGCCCATGCGATGGGACAATCCTCAGGACGAATTTACGCGGCAGGTCATCGCCCACGGCCTGCACTGGGACATTGTTTCAGTATCGCACACGCCGACGACGATTCATGCCGCGCTTTACGCCTGCGCCGCCTTGACGCTGCATCCCTCGCCCTTCGAGGGCGGCTTCCCCTTCACCGCTTTCGAAGCGCTTTCCATGAACTGTCCCGTTCTACTGGCGGACGGGGCGGTCGCGCGAGAGACCTTGCCGCGCGGATCGGAAGACCTCTTTCTGTTCAGCCCCATTTCGCCTAAGGGGCTGGCGGAGAGGATCGAGAGCGTCATTGACGCGCGCGATGAGGTCCTCCTGCGCCAGCAGGAGGCGCTTCGCGGTCTAGGCGGCTCTCTGCGAGGCAACGTCGAGAAGGTTTTGGGGATTATGCGCTCCGCGATCGAGACGGGGCCCATCGGTCTGGATTTGGCGACGAGCGACGCCGTCGTCTACGACGCGGCCGCGCCGGTCGATCTGGAGGGCCTGGGGTGGCACCGAGGCGAAAGTTGGGGGCGCTGGGCGAGCGAACGCGAAGCCGCTCTGGTCTATTGGAATCCCAGATCGAACGCTTCAGGCGCCCTAGAGATAAGGCTGAATGCGCCGCCTCGTCATCCAGGAGAGGTTTACAAAGGCGCCATCAAGGTCCACGGCGAGATCGCCGCGAATTTCGTCGTCGACGGCTCGGCCGGGAATAAAATATCCGTCCGCATCGAGAATATTCCCGCAGGCCGGATTGAGCTTGGAATCATGTCGGATGTCTTGCGCAGTCCTTCGAGCGTCGATCCCAGGAGCAGCGATCCGCGCGAGCTTGGCCTTGGGATTGTCTCGGTGGGGCCTGCCGAGAGTTAATTATGACGCGCCTCTAACCGCCAAGATCGAGCAGCACCGCGTCACAGAGGGATTTGGTCAGGGATTGCGCTCGCGCGGCGTAATTCACCTGCTCGCTCTTCACGCCTATTTCAACGCGAGTCTCGTTCCCTGAAGCGGCCCATTGCGCTCCTTCGTCCGTAACATGTTTGAAGAACAAATCCATGATCCGATCGACGCCGGCGTCAGTCACGGACCGAAGATCATCGTCAAAATAGCGGCCGCGCGTCTGAGGCCCCGCTATGATTTCGTAGGAGGGGAAATATGCGACCGCAGGATCGCATTTCGTAATCGCCTCGCACGCCGCGCGATGAACCGCCTTCGAATAGGTGCTCGCGCAAAGAACATGATCATCGCTTCCGGTCGCGATGAACTGAACCGGCGAGACGGCCAGGATGACCCGGAGGTCTTTGTTAACCTCCCGCAGTTCCTCGAGAAAAAGAGTCATGTCCGCAACGACTTCGCCGACATCCTGATTTCGAAATGCGTGAACTGACTCGTCGAAGTGGCCGCCCGCTACGCCCGGACAGAGCGGGAAGACTGCGCCGTCCTTCCTGTTTTCCCAGCATTCGGTCATGCTGAAAATGTAAATGAACACATCCATGGTCTCGAACGCTTCTCGCACGGCGGCGAAGTGTTGAGCGCGATCCAGGCGGTATTCCTCGATGCAGGCGAAGCCGTCAGGCTGTATCAGCGGTCGGAACGGATCGACGAGTTTATTATCGCCTTCGAACCACATATCCTCGATCGGCTCGAAGCGCCCATATGCCCGACGCAATAGCTGAAGCAATTGCCGGGCTGTATGGACGCTGCCATATCGCGCGCTGTGACGACCATAATTGAAAAGCGCCGCCGTCTCCTCCGGCAAGAGCGGATGTGCTTTTTCGGTAACGAGGAAATTATATCCGGCCGTCTGCAAGCGGTTGGCGATAAGCGGGGCGAAGCAACCGCCCGCCGTCACGATCTTATCGGAAGGCGAAATTCTGAACGGGAAATTTACGATTGGATCGGCGTTCGCCTCGAACGCGGAAACGCCTCTGCGCCATAAGCGGTGGGAAGCGGCGTCTGAGTAGGGATGGGTCATACCCACTCCTTCATTTTTTCCAAGACAAGGCGTCCATATGCGACGTTTGCATGAGTCGCGTTCGAATAATAATCCGTCTTCAGAAAGCCCTTATCATCGATCGCTATGGCAGGCGGGTAAATTATTTCAATGCCGTTTTCTTTGCAAAACTCAATCAAAAGTGACGTGCAAAGCAGATATGCCTTCAGGCGAAGCCATGGAGATGAAATGCGATCGCTTTCTTTCAATTGCCATGGCGCATAAGTTAATATTATTTCTTCGCTCTCGAGAGGAGGCTGAGAAATTATATGAATAACTTTACCGGCTGCGCAGGATTTAGCCAGGGTTAGAATGCCAAAATCTTTATTGAGATGACGCTTGAAGGCGTCGCGCATGGCGTAAAAGGAAATCAGTTGAGCGTTGGGATCGAGCGGCAGGTCCGGGCGGTCGGGCAAAATGAAATCGAACGGTTGTGGGTGCTGGATCAGCGTCAGCAAGTCGCGCGCGCCGGTGTTCACGATAGAGAATACGGCGCCCTGCTTCAGAAGCTGCAATATCTCGGGGTGGAACTCGGTAATATCGGCGTTGAACGGGGGCTGCGGCCCCAGCGCGAAAGGCGCGCCGTTCAGAGGAAAGCCCGCTTCCTCGGCGGCGATGAAAATCAGGGCGCTGCTGCTGTTGCCGATCAGCGCCGGGGTATGGGGCAGACCATTCGCTAATGGGCTCACAGCCATTTTTCCATGCCCCAATCACGACGGGAGAATTTGTTGATTCCAGTCCGCGCCCCGCGTGTCCATGATAGACAAAATTTTTTCCAAACTTTGTCGAAATTATGATTCGTGAAGCCTTGCCGGAACGCCATACGCCTTGGCGTTCGCGGCGATGGGCCTAACCACGACGGCCCCCGCGCCCACGATCACGTCGGCGCCGATCTCAATATTGGGGATGACGACCGTTCCGGCGCCGAGGAAAGTGCGGTCTCCGATGGTCACGCAGCCCGCCAAGGTCGAACCCGGCGCGATGTGTACGCATTGGCCTATATTGGCGTCATGGTCGATGGTGGCGCCGGTGTTGATGATACAGCCGGCGCCGATCCGCGCATCGGCGTTCACCACAACGCCCGCCATGACCACGGACCCCGCTCCAATGACGGCGGAAGGCGATATCGTCGCGCGCGGGTGGATCAAGGCGGGAAGCTCAAATCCGAGAGCGTGCAGCTTGGCGATGACGCGGGCGCGGACGTGATTGGCTCCCAGCGCGACCGCGGCCGCGCGGACGCCGCGTTCGAGGAGGTTCGGCAGGATATCGTCCGCGCCAAGGATCGGCGCGCCGAGCACCGCCCGCGCGCCAGGCTCGGGATCGGTGCAGCCGACCACTTCGAAAAGCCCGGTGGCGCGCGCCAATTCGATCACGACCTTGGCGTGGCCGCCCGAGCCGATGATGACGATGGGCGCAAGGACCGGCGTTTTCCGATCTTGATGAGCGTTGGTCATGCGCCGATCGCCCGAAGCAAACTCGAAGTAACCTTTTCTATATCGGCCTGCGTCAGGGTTGGATAGCTCGGAAGGCTGATCCCCCGCCTGGCGAGGCTTTCCGCGATGGGCGCGTTTATCGGCAGATGGCGATAATGCGGCATTTCATGCGCGCAGAAGAACGCGGGGCGGGTCTCGACGCCGTCCGCCGCCATCCGCGCCATGATCTGATCGCGGTCGCGGGATTTCGGGACGAGCAGGCTGACCAGCCATTCGGATGATTCAACGCCGTCCGCCCGCGTCGGAAACCTCAGATCGAAGTTGGCGAGGATATCGCGATACATGGCCGCGATCTGGCGTTTGCGCGCGAGGATCGAGTCGATCCGCTCGATCTGGGCAAGGCCGATCGCGGCGGCGAGATTGGTCATGCGATAGTTGAAGCCGAGTTCGACATGCCAGTAGCGCCGCGTCGGGTCCTGGCCCTGGCCTTTCAACAGGACGAGCCGCCGATGAAGTTCGGGATCCTGGGTCACCACCGCCCCGCCTTCGCCCGTGGTGATGACCTTGTTGCCATAGAAACTGAAAGCGCCAATGTGGCCAAAAGCGCCGAGGTGTCGGCCGTCGACCGCAGTTCCCAGCGCTTCGGCGCAGTCCTCGACGACATATAGTCCGTGGCGCGCGGCGAGTTCGCAAATCCGCGCCATGTCGCAGGCGCCGCCATAGAGATGGACCGGCATAATGCAGCGCGTGCGCGGCGTGATCGCCGCCTCGATCGCGTCGACGCTCGCCTGCCAATCGGCTTCGTTGGAGTCGACCAGAACCGGCGTCGCGCCCGTTTGGACGATGGCGTTGATCGACGCGATATAGGTGAAGGTAGGCGCGATCACTTCGTCGCCGGGGCCAATGTTCAAGGCGTGCAGGGAAAGGTGAAGCGCCGCCGTGCCGTTTGCGACCGCCGCCGCATGCGCGGACTTCGTATATTGGGCGATCGCCGCTTCGAAGCGGTCCACATATTCGCCTCGGGAAGAAATCCAACTGCTGTCGAAGGCGTCCAGCAGATATTCCCGTTCTCGTCCCGCAAGATCGGGTTCGTAAAGAAAAATCACGTCCGTAACTTTCTCGATGCGCGGCGAAGGCGCCGCGAAATTTGCCTGGCGGCGGCTCGCCTTTTGGGAAGCATTCTATCCAATCATTCCCGAAGCTTCATCGAATAGCGCGTCGCGCCCTGATGGTCGATGCGCCCGAGGACAGCGGCCGCGACAGGCGAGCGCCGAAGGGGCCAAGGCCGCGCAACGCATCTCCGCGATTGCTCCGCCCCGGCTTGCGGTTCATAGCTTCGGGGAAGCCCGCGCGGCAAGCAGCGAAAGCGGAGGAAGTTATGGATTTGCCCACGATCGACCCGCTGATTGCCGCGGGCGTCGCCGCCTCGACCGCCGTCACGGACGGCGCTTATGTGTTCTTCAACGCGGCGGTGTCGGAACGCCGTCGCATGGCGGCCGCGACATGGAGCAGCATCTGGTATCTGCTCTCCGCCTTCGCGGTGATCAGCTACACGTCCAACTGGGCCTATGTGGCCTTCGCCGCGATCGGCGCATGGGCCGGCGGCTTTCTGTCGATCACGGTGCTGAACCACATCGCGCCGATGCGGCGGAAAGGATAGCCGGCGGAAGTCGTCTGCCCGAAAAAAAAACGCCGCTCGCGCGGCGTTTTTGTGAGGTCGGGAACGAAAATTTCAGTCGCGCAGGATGACGGGAATTGCGTCTTCCTTGGGCTGTATGGTCGAGGCGGGGAGGGGTTTGCCGGCGCCGGCGGTGGCGAGGTTCACCTCATGCGCCTTGCCCGCTTCGCGCGCGTGGGGCTTGTCATGGCCCGTGCTGGTGAACAGTCCCAGCGCCAGAAAGGCGGCCCAGAAGGCCAGCGGCACGATGCGCGAATTGGCTAGCGGCATTTTTTCTCCCCCCAATTCTCTTGGGCGCCGATAAGGCGATGAAAGATTTCTATAAGTTCTGCCCTAAGAAAAGCGCCAGGACGCCACAACCTAATGGCGCCAATCGATCGTTTTTCGCCCCGGTCTGGCTGAGGTTTTCCGGGAGCATCGCCTTCCATGGTGGCGCCAATTTTTACTTCTTATGTGGACCTATGCGGAGAGCTCCAGCGGGCGTTAGCATGCGCCCAGAGGAGTTGAACGATGCCCATTCCGTCCGCAGAACGTTCCGCGCCCATTGTGAGAAGCAGCCATGCGCAGCTTTCGATCATCCTGGGCGAGTCCGAAAAGATCACGCTGCAGACCCAGATATTCAATCAGATTCGGTCGATGATCCTCAATGGCCAGTTGAAGGGCGACGACCCGATGCCGACGACGCGCGAATTGAGCAGCCAGCTCGCCGTCTCGCGCAATACGGCTGTTCTCGCTTATGAGCGGCTCATGGCCGAGGGCTATATCCGCACCAAACCCTATGTCGGGACTTTCGTCGCGCCGGATCTGCCCGACACGGCCTTCCTTTCCGCCGACGGGGGCGCCCCGCCGGTCGAGGAGAGCGAGGAGACGGCCGAATCGCCATCGCCGCCGCTCGGGAGCGCGCTGCGCACGCATCGCCTTGCCGATCCGGCGCGGCGGCGCCTCGCGGCCGATTTCTGGGTCGGCAGGCCCGACGCGCGCTCCTTTCCGCTCAAGGCCTGGTCGCACCATATCAAGAACCGGCTGAAGGCCGCGGGCGCCAATTTGACGAGCTACAACGACCCCGCCGGCCTCCCTGAATTGCGGCGCGCGATCGCCAAGCATCTCGCGCCGGCGCGGGGCGTCATCGTCGATCCCGATCAGATCGTCATCGTCGGCGGCTGCCAGGACGGATTCAATCTCGTCGGCCGGCTGCTGGTGACGCCGGGATCGATCGCGGCGGTCGAATCGCCTTGTTATCAGGGCGCCGCCTTCGTGTTCGAAAGCCTGGGCGCGACGCTCCATCCCGCGCCCGTCGACGAGGACGGGCTCGACGTTTCGCAATTGCCGCGCGTGAAGGGCGCGCTCGCCTATGTCACCCCTTCGCATCAATATCCGATCGGCGTGACGATGAGTCTGCAGCGCCGGCTGGAGCTGCTGTCATGGGCGACGCAATATGACGCCTATGTCATTGAGGACGATTACGACAGCGACTTCCGCTTCGTCGGTTCGCCGCTCACGGCGCTGAAGGGCCTCGACCGCAACGAGCGCGTCATCTATCTCGGCACCTTCTCGAAATGCATGGGGCCGGGCCTGCGGCTCGGCTACGTCGTCTTGCCGCGCCGTCTCGTGGAGGCCGCGCGGCGGATGAAAATGCTGATGAACAATGGCCAGAGCTGGCTGGAGCAGGCGGCGATGGCGGATTTCATGGCGAGCGGCGAATTCGGACGCCATTTGCGGCGCATCCGCCAGCTCTATCGCGAGCGGCGCGACGCCTTGCTGAATGCGCTCAAGAACCATTTCGGCGCGTGTGAAATCTATGGCGAGCAGGCCGGCATGCATCTCGTGTGGAGACTGCCGGCGGGCTTTCCCAGCGCGACCGAGATCGAGGCGAAGGGTCTTGCCGCGGGCGTCGGCGTCTGTTCGCTCGCGACGGGCTCGGCGCTGCGCTTCGATGAAAGCGACGGCGACCGTTTCTTGATGTTCGGCTTTGTCGCGCTCACCGAAAGGGAGATCGAGAACGGCGTCGCGCGCCTCGCCGAGGCTTTGAAGCAGAGCGCGCCGACGGGCGTGGCGTTCGCCTGAAAGCGGGTTTTGGATACAGCGCGGGCCAACCCTCTCATCCTGTGAGAGGGTTTTCGCGCGCTTGTTCTAACTCTCTCTCTATGGGAGAAGGTCGCCCCGTTCGCTCGAGGCGTCATGAAAAGTCTCATCAGCCCGTCGCGCCTGCGCGCCATTCCTTCCGGCGTCTGGGCGCTCGGCCTTGTCTCGCTGCTCATGGATTTTTCCTCCGAGATGATCCATGCGCTGCTGCCGATCTATCTCGTCGGCGCGCTCGGCGCCTCCATGGTCGAGGTTGGCTTCATCGAGGGCGTCGCCGAGGCGACGGCTTCGATCGTCAAGATTTTCTCGGGCGCGCTTTCCGACTGGTTCGGTCGACGCAAGCTCCTCGCCGTCATCGGCTATGGGCTTGCGGCGCTAACGAAACCCATGTTTCCGCTCGCGCCCAATGTCGCCTGGGTCACGGCGGCGCGCTTCATCGACCGCGTCGGCAAGGGCGTGCGCGGCGCGCCCCGCGACGCGCTCGTCGCCGACATCGCGCCGCCGGCGATTCGCGGCGCGGCTTTCGGCCTTCGGCAATCGCTCGACACGGCCGGCGCCTTTATGGGACCGGCGGCGGCCGTCCTGGTGATGTGGCTGACCATCGACAATATCCGCGCCGTATTCTGGGTCGCGACGATTCCAGCGATTCTCGCGGTGATCGTGCTGGCGCTCGCGGTGCGCGAGCCGGAAAGCGCGCGACCGCCGCGGCCGGCGCGTTTTCCGCTGCATATCGATGAAATCCGCCGACTCGGCGCGCCGTTCTGGACTGTCGTCGCGATCGGCGTCGTCTTTGGCCTTGCGCGCTTTTCGGAGGCCTTTCTGATCTTGAAGGCGCAGGCCGTGGGGCTGCCGACAGCGCTCGCGCCGCTCGTGCTGGTCGCGATGAACATCGTCTACGCCGGCTCCTCCTATCCGGCCGGCGCCTTTTCGGATCGCGGCGATCGCGTCAAGCCGCTCGCGCTGGGCCTTCTCGCGCTCGTCGCCGCCGATATTGCGCTGGCGTTCGCAGAGGAGCAGCCGCTGATGTGGCTCGGCGTCGCGCTGTGGGGCCTGCATATGGGGCTGACGCAAGGACTCTTCGCCGCGCTCGTCGCCGACACGGCGCCGGCGGCTCTGCGCGGCTCCGCCTTCGGCGTCTTCAATTTGACGAGCGGATTGGCCTTGCTCGTCGCCAGCGCCGCCGCAGGCGCCTTGTGGGACGCCTATGGGCCCGTGGCGGCCTTTCTCGCAGGCGGCCTTTGCGCCTTGCTGGCGCTTGCCGGATTGCTCGCGGCGCGGAGACGCTGACGAGAGTGTTGCGCGCGCGCAACATGTTGACGAAATACGCATAGAACGCCGTTCAATTGCGATGAATCGCGAGCCAATGCATCATTGAGAGAGTATACGTGCCTCATCCGCCGATTGCTGACGGTTAATACTCTAAAGGGCGGGGCGTCCCGGTCTTGGAAAATGCATCCACGAGGCTCACGATGAAAAAAATTGCTCTCGGTTTTGCAGCTGCGCTGCTCTCCGCCGCTTCCGCCGGCGCCGCCGATCTCCCTTCTCGCAAAGCGCCGCCGCTTCCCCCGCCGCCCCCGCTCTTTAGCTGGACCGGCGTCTATGTCGGCGCCAACATCGGCGGCGGCTGGCTCGACCGTTACAACGTGGCCGGCTGGTCGAACACCTGGAACGGCTTCGGCTGGTGGCCGGTCTATGCGCTCAACGGCAACAATACGGGCTCCGGCGTCGTCGGCGGCGGCCAGATCGGCTATAATTACCAGGTTTCGCCGCTCTTCGTCGTCGGCATTGAAACGGATATTCAAGGCACGAGCATCGGCGGCGGCAATGGCGGCGGCTGGTGGGGCAGCGCAACCCGCAGCGTCAGCTGGTTCGGCACGGTGCGCGGCCGGCTCGGCGTCTCGCTGTTCAAGCCCGAACTCCTCTTCTACGGAACGGGCGGCTTCGCCTATGGCGACGTCAAGCTGAACCTGCCCATCTTCAACGGCTTCCGCCAGACGGCGACGGGCTGGACCGTCGGCGGCGGCGCGGAATACGCTTTCCTCCAGAATTGGTCGGCGAAGGTCGAATATCTCTATACCAATCTGGGCGCGACCTATTCGGGCGCTCCCTCGGCGCAGCACCGCGTGCATATGCACACCGTGCGCGCCGGCCTCAACTGGCGTCTCGGCTGGCTTTCGGCCCCGCCGGCGCCGGTGCTCGCGAAATACTGAGCGCCACAAAATACGACATGCGCAAAAGCCCCGGCGACGGGGCTTTTGTCTTTTGTGACGGCGAACGCCCGTCTCCCAGAGCCGCGCGCGGTTGCGGCGCCGCAACAATTGAATTATTTCGTTGGAAGCGTTCCGAGTTGGTATGAGCGCGCGGAGAGAGGGGGCACTCATTGACCGACGCTGACACGGACAGGCTCGCGTCGCGGCGGCCGCTGTCGCCGCATTTGACCGTTTACAAGCCGATGCTGACGATGGCGATGTCCATCGCGCATCGCATCACCGGCGCGGCGCTGTATGTCGGCATGGCCTTGCTTGCGCTGTTCCTGCTGGGCGCGGCGGTTGGCGGCGGCGCCTTCTCCGCCGTCGCCTGGATCGGCTCGGGCTTCATCGGCGACGCCATCATCCTCATGGTCGTCTGGGCGATCTTCCATCATCTGCTCGGCGGCGTGCGCCATGCGCTGTGGGACCGCGGTCTCTACATGGATCCCGAAGGCCGGGAATTTCTCGCCCAGGCGACGCTCGGCGGCGGACTGCTGCTGACGGCGCTCGCCGTCATCCTCAAGACGCTGGCTAGTTGAGCGGGAGGGCTCGATGACGATCGCGACCCATTTCAAGAGCGAGCGTAAGGGGCGGGGCGAGGCCTATGTCTCGGACCACGCCGGCTCGCATCATGCGCTCTTCATGCGCCGAACCTCCTACGCCCTGGCGCCGCTCGGCGTTCTCGCCGCCTGGTTTTTGCTTGGCGCCGCCGGCAAGCCGCTCGATGGCGTGCGCGCCGAGATCGGGCGTCCCCTGCCTGCGCTCGTTCTCATCGCTTTCGCGGCGATCGGCATGCTTCATGCCCGGCAGGGCATGAATGAGATCATCGAGGACTATGTGCATGACGAGGCGCTCAAGGCGAAGGCGCTCGCGGCCAACAAATGGATCGCCTTCGCCGTCGCGGCGATCTGGGTCGTCGCGATTCTCATTATCGCGGCGCCCAGATAATGCGCGGAGCGCGAATCGAACGCCGTCGGAGCGCGCGGCGACGGCTCGGTTGCAGCGCGATTCAGAATAGATTCAAGAAGGCTTGATCAATGGTTGCAAAGGGCGTTGCTGCAAATGTGTCGATCGGCGGCCGGGCGTATCCAATCGTCGATCACACCTTTGACGTCGTCGTCGTGGGCGCCGGCGGCTCCGGCCTACGCGCCGTCGTCGGCTGCGCCAACGCGGGGCTCGACGTCGCCTGCGTGACGAAGGTGTTTCCGACCCGGTCGCATACCGTCGCGGCGCAGGGCGGCGTCGCCGCCGCGCTCGGCAATATGGGGCCGGACAACTGGAAATGGCACATGTACGACACGGTCAAGGGCTCCGACTGGCTCGGCGACCAGGACGCGATCGAATATTTGTGCCGCAACGCCCCAGAGGCGGTTTACGAACTCGAACATTGGGGCGTGCCCTTTTCGCGCACCGCCGAAGGCAAGATCTATCAGCGCCCCTTTGGCGGCATGACCACGGATTTCGGCAAGGGACCGCCCGCGCAGCGCACCTGCGCCGCCGCCGACCGCACCGGCCATGCGATGCTGCACACGATGTACGGCCAGGCGCTCAAGCAACAGACGAAATTCTTCATCGAATATTTCGCGATCGACCTGATTATGGACAGCGACGGCGCCTGCCGCGGCGTCGTGTGCCTGAAGCTCGACGACGGAACGATCCATCGCTTCCGCGCCGCGCTCACCGTGCTCGCCACCGGCGGCTATGGCCGCATCTATTTCTCCGCGACGTCGGCGCATACCTGCACGGGCGACGGCGGCGGCATGGCGCTGCGGGCTGGCCTGCCGTTGCAGGACATGGAGTTCGTGCAGTTTCACCCAACCGGCATTTACGGCGCGGGCTGCCTGATTACGGAGGGCGCGCGCGGCGAGGGCGGCTATCTGACGAATAGCGAAGGCGAGCGCTTCATGGAGCGTTACGCGCCTTCGGTGAAGGACCTCGCGCCGCGCGACATGGTCTCGCGCGCCATCACTATGGAGGTGCGCGAGGGCAGGGGCGTCGGCAAGCGCGCCGACCACGCCCATCTACATCTGGAGCATCTCGATCCGGCGATTCTGCACGAGCGCCTGCCGGGCATCTCCGAAAGCGCCAAGATTTTCGCCGGCGTCGACGTGACGCGCGAGCCGATCCCGATCATTCCGACCGCGCATTACAATATGGGCGGCATACCGACGAATTATCACGGCGAAGTCGTGCGCAAGCGCGACGGCGATCCAGACGCCGTGGTGCCGGGCCTGATGGCGCTGGGCGAAGCCGCCTGCGTCTCGGTGCATGGCGCGAATCGTCTTGGCTCGAATTCGCTGATCGACCTTGTCGTCTTCGGCCGCGCGGCGGGGCTGCGCGCCGCAGAACTGGTCAAGCCGGGCGACGCGCAGCGGGAGCTGCCGGCGGATTCCGCCGATTTCGCCCTATCGCGGCTCGATTTCTTCCGCAACGCCAATGGCTCGGAGTCGACAGCGACGCTGCGCGAGCGCATGCAGCGCACGATGCAGTCGCATTGCTCGGTCTATCGCACGGGCGACGTGCTCGCCGAAGGCGTCGCGCTCATCAACGACGTCTGGCGCGACACCGCCAATGTGAAGGTGACGGACCGTTCGCTGATCTGGAATTCCGATCTCGTCGAGACGCTCGAATATGACAATCTCATCGTGCAGGCGGTGACGACCATGGAAAGCGCGGCGAGCCGCACGGAGTCGCGCGGCGCGCACGCCCGCGAGGATTTTCCCGAGCGCGACGACAAGAATTGGATGAAACATACGCTGGCGACGATCGATCGCGCGGCGAAGACGACCTGGATCGATTACCGCCCGGTGCACAGCTATACGATGACGAACGAGGTGGCCTATATCGAGCCCAAGGCAAGGGTGTATTGAGATGGTCGAATTCGCCCTTCCAAAAAACTCCGTCATCGCCGAAGGCAAGACTTGGCCGAGGCCCGAGGGCGCGACGAATCTGCGCGAATTGCGCATCTATCGCTGGAACCCGGACGATGGCGCCAATCCGCGCATCGACACATATTTCGTCGACATGGATAATTGCGGGCCGATGGTGCTCGACGCGATCATCTTCATCAAGAATACGATCGATCCGACGCTCACCTTCCGCCGCTCTTGTCGCGAGGGCATTTGCGGCTCCTGCTCCATGAACATCGACGGCACCAATACGCTCGCCTGCACCAAGGGCATGGACGAGATCGAGGGCGTCATCAAAATCTATCCCCTGCCGCATATGGCGGTGGTGAAGGATCTCGTGCCCGACCTCACCATCTTCTACGAGCAGCACGCAGCGATCGAACCCTGGCTGCAGGCGGGCGCCGCGCCCGAAAAGGAGCGGCTGCAAACGCCGCAGCAGCGCGCCAAGCTCGACGGGCTATACGAGTGCATTCTCTGCGCCTGCTGTTCAACTTCGTGCCCGAGTTATTGGTGGAACGCTGACCGCTATCTGGGCCCCGCGGCGCTGCTGCAGGCCTATCGCTGGGTCCAGGATTCGCGCGATGAGGCGGCTCCCGCCCGCATCGACTATGTGGACGATGTTTTCCGCCTTTACCGCTGCCATACGATCATGAACTGCACCAAGGCCTGCCCCAAGCACCTCGAACCGGCCAAGGCCATCGCGGAGCTCAAAAATCTGGCGATCGCCCGCATGGAAGGGTGAGCGGGGCCGAAGCCGCGCCCCGGGGAAACCGCGCCGCGTCGTTGGGACGGCGGTTCGGGGCCTTAAGGCGGCGGAACGCCGCCTTGATTGCGCCGCGCCGCCGGTTTAGGACGGCCTTAAGTCATTCTCGGAGATTGGAGCCATGTCGTCTCGCGCGCGCGCCTTTCGCGGACCCCTTCTCGCCGCCGCTTTCATGATCGCCGCCAGCGGGCTGGCGGCGTCGGCGCAGGAGGTGCAATTCGACCCCAAATCGCTCGACGATCCGGGGGCCGCAACGGCTTCGCCCAAGGCGAAGGGCAAGAAGGCCCGCGCGCCGCAGGGCTCCGTCCAGGGCGCCGGGCCGCAGCAGCAGGGGGGCCGCACGCCCGACCGCCAGTTCGGCGAACTCGAAGGCTGGTCTCCCGGCAAGGCGCCGCCGCCCAAACCGGGCGAAAAGGAAACAACGCCCAGCAGCGGCTCAGCGAAGGGCTCCATGCCCATCGGCGTCTCGCCCTCGGGCAATATGTCCGTCGGCCTTCCCTTTTAGTTCATGCGCCGGCTCGAGCCGGCTGGAGTCGCATCATGGCGTATAAGGTCGCGGTCGTAGGGGCCACGGGCAATGTCGGCCGCGAAATGCTCGATATTCTCGCCGAGCGTCGCTTCCCGGTGTCGGAGGTCGTCGCGCTCGCCTCGTCGCGTTCGATCGGCGTCGAAGTCTCCTTCGGCGACAAGGTGCTTAAGTGCAAGGCGCTCGAGTCCTACGACTTCTCCACGACGGACATTTGTCTCATGTCCGCGGGCGGGACGGTCGCGAAGGAATGGGCGCCGAAAATCGGCGCGCAGGGATGCGTCGTGATCGACAATTCCTCCGCCTGGCGCATGGACCCCGACGTGCCGCTCGTCGTGCCGGAGGTGAACGCGCAGGCCGCCGCGGGCTTCCCCAAGAAGAACATCATCGCCAACCCCAATTGCTCGACCGCGCAGCTTGTCGTCGCGTTGAAGCCGCTGCACGACGCGGCGAAGATCACGCGCGTCGTGGTTTCGACCTATCAGTCGGTTTCCGGCGCGGGCAAGGAGGGGATGGACGAACTTTTCGCGCAGACGCGCTCGGTCTTTGTCTCGGATCCCGTCGAGGCGAAGAAGTTTCCCAAGCGCATCGCCTTCAACCTCATTCCGCAGATCGACGTCTTCATGGAGGACGGCTTCACCAAGGAAGAGTGGAAGATGGTCGCGGAGACGAAGAAGATCTTGGATCCCAAGATCAAGCTGGTCGCGACCTGCGTGCGCGTGCCGGTGTTCATCGGCCATTCCGAGGCGGTGAACATAGAATTCGAAAAGCCGATCTCCGCGGACGAAGCGCGCGACATATTGCGCGAGGCGCCCGGCGTGCTCGTCATCGATAAACACGAGCCGGGCGGCTATATCACGCCGCATGAGGCGGCGGGCGAAGATGCGACCTATGTCTCGCGCATCCGCGACGACCCGACGGTCGACAACGGCCTCGTGCTCTGGTGCGTCTCCGACAATCTGCGCAAGGGCGCGGCGCTCAACGCCGTGCAGATCGCGGAAGTGCTGATGAACCGCAAGCTGCTGACGCCCAAGCGCAAGGCGGCCTAGCGCGGCTTCTTCTTAAAGACGGGGTTCAGACCAACGGACTTTTCGGTCTTGCGCGTGACCAATGCGGCGGTTTACGTCGGGATTTGACGGCGTGCTCCATACGTTGCGCGTTGAGGAGAGATTGTCCGGTGTCTGTCCCTCTCTTGCTGCGCAAACCGGGTGTTTCCCGTTTGCGCATCGATGCCAAAGTCGGCAATAGCCGACTTTGGACTGAGAGAGGGAACTCTAACGATGGACATTGCGCGGTTCGTTGTTCTGGCCCAGATCGGACTCCTCTCCCGCGCAAAGCGGGAGAGGCGCGGTCGGGGGAATATAAAAAAGAGAATTCATGACCCACGCCGCCGACTCCTTCCATCACGACATCGCCGATCGCCACGACAAGGCGCTGATCGTCGACTTCGGCTCCCAGGTGACTCAGCTCATCGCGCGGCGTGTGCGCGAGGCGGGCGTCTATTGCGAGATCGCGCCTTTCCAGAACGCCGAGCGCGCCTTCGCCGACATCCGCCCGAAAGCGGTGATCCTCTCGGGCGGCCCCTCTTCGGTGACGGAAGCGGGCTCGCCCCGCGCGCCGCAGGCGATTTTCGATTCCGGCGTTCCCGTGCTCGGCATCTGCTATGGCGAGCAGACCATGGCGACGCAGCTCGGCGGCGAGGTCGAAGGCGGACATCATCGCGAATTCGGCCGCGCCGAGGTGACGGCGCTGGAGCACAGCGCGCTTTTCGACGGCGTATGGGAGAAGGGCGGCAGCTTTCCCGTCTGGATGAGCCATGGCGATCGAGTGACGAAGCTGCCGCAAGGCTTCCACGTCATTGCCGCGTCGCAGAACGCGCCTTTCGCCGCGATCGCTGACGAGGCGCGGCGCTATTACGGCGTGCAGTTCCATCTCGAGGTCGCGCATACGCCCGATGGCGCGAAGCTGCTTTCGAATTTCGTGCATAAGGTCGCGGGGTTGAAAGCCGACTGGACGATGGCGGCCTTTCGGCAAGAAGCCGTCGCGGCGATCCGTCATCAGGTTGGCGACGGGCGCGTGCTCGGCGGGCTTTCCGGCGGCGTCGACAGCGCGGTCGCGGCGGTGCTCATTCACGAAGCGATCGGCGAGCGCCTCACTTGCGTCTTCGTCGATCACGGCCTGCTGCGGCAGGGCGAGGCGGAAGAAGTCGTGCGGCTCTTTCGCGACCATTATAATATTCCGCTGCATCACGTCGAAGCGGAAGAGCTGTTCCTGAACGCGCTCGAAAGCGTCGACGATCCTGAGACGAAGCGCAAGACGATTGGGCGGCTCTTCATCGAGACCTTCGAGGCCGAGGCGAAGAAGATCGCCGAGGACGGGCGCGGCGCGCCGCAGTTTCTGGCGCAGGGCACGCTCTACCCCGACGTGATCGAGAGCGTCTCCTTCAGTGGCGGGCCCTCGGTGACCATTAAGTCGCATCACAATGTCGGGGGCCTGCCCGAGCGTATGAACATGCGGCTCGTCGAGCCCTTGCGCGAACTCTTCAAGGACGAGGTGCGCGCGCTGGGCCGCGAACTCGGCCTGCCCGAAGCCTTCGTCGGGCGCCATCCTTTTCCAGGGCCGGGGCTCGCGATCCGCTGTCCAGGCGTCGTCACGCGCGAGAAACTTGCGATTCTGCGTAAAGCCGACGCCGTCTATCTCGACGAAATCCGTAAGGCCGGGCTTTACGACGAGATTTGGCAGGCTTTCGCGGCGCTGCTGCCGGTGCGCAGCGTCGGCGTGATGGGCGATGGACGCACTTATGATTATGTCATTGCGCTGCGCGCAGTGACGTCGAGCGACGGCATGACGGCGGATTTCTATCCTTTCGACATGGGCTTCCTCGGCCGCGCCGCGACGCGCATCATCAATGAGGTGAAGGGCGTCAATCGCGTGGTCTATGACGTGACGAGCAAACCGCCGGGAACGATCGAGTGGGAGTGATGGTAGGAAACCCATTCCAAACCCACCATTCGCTTTAACTCGGTACGTAGGGGCGTCAGACAACTTTAGAGCTTGTGCTATGCAGTGGCGACCCGCTGAAAGGCGTTGGCCAGCACCTGTGCCGGTTCGGACGGGTATTCTTTTGTGCGCCAGGCGATATAGCCATCCGGACGGATCAGTGAGGCGCCGGAGGGTCCGATCCCAAAGGCCTTTGCGAACCCAGGATCAACCGGCTCAATTGGCGCGGGTTTCCATCGTAGTTCCGCGAGGGCCTCGGCGGCTGCGGCAAGCACCGCCTCTGTCAGCTGTCCTTGCGACAAAGGCAGGAGTTGGCGCAGGCTCATGAGTTTGAGTGTGGCGTAACTCGAATGCGTGAGGACTTGAGGTAAATGGGCCGCCAGCGCCGCCTTGCCTGCCGGGTGCGCCACAATCTGTTCGATGGGCATATCGAGTGGCGAAACGTGGGAAACAGGAGCGGCGGCGATCGTTTCGCCGCCAATGAGCACGCAATCCAGTTTGACCTTAAACTGCGCGGCTACTGACTGAGCCGCAGGACGCCAGCGTTCGTCGCTGGTCAACAGCGCCCAGTCGGGTTGTACCAGATCGAGCGTCGAGCTGCGTGCGCCATCCTTGCTGACCCATACATGCGGCGCGCGCGTCCCGGGCTGGCCAGCCCATTGGTCCGGGCGCAGCGCTGGCGGCAAATCTGCGCCGGCCCCGAGTACGGCTGACGAGCGATAGAGCTGGCCCAGTTCCATTGCGTCATCATCAATGATGGGCACGTCTTTGTCCGTCGGCCTCGCATATCGCGCATAATCGGGCCGGGCAAAGATTTGGCTGTGGCGCAGCCACGCGATCGGTCGCCGTTCGGCATCATAGCTATCGAGCAATTCCGGACGGGATTCTCCCGCGAGAACTGAAGCGATCTTCCAGGCCAGGTTATGAACGTCCTCGATGCCGGTATTTGCGCCATAGCCGCCGCGCGCGGGGGGCAATGTGTGCGCCGCATCTCCGGCGAGGAAAATCCGGCCGAGCGCGAAGCGATCGGCAATTAGCGCGCTCAACTCCCAAAGCCCCGTCGCGATAATCTCGATGTCGAAGTCGGATCGGCCAACGGCCTTCTGGATCATCGCCTTCAGGCCAGCTTCGTCATAATCACGCTCATCTGCGGCGATCAGGAGCCATCGGCCCTGACCCTGGGTGGCGTCGCGATAGGTAGTCAGCATCGCTTCGAAGCCCGGCTGTTCGATTTCGAACTGACTGACGCCCGATTTCAGGTAATCTTCGAGCGGCGCGCGAAACAGGACGCTCCGAGCCGTTCGCATGACGCCCCGCCCTTGTCGGCCGATGCCCAGCGCTTCGCGGATGGGGCTTGCATGTCCATCAGCCGCGATCACATATTGCGCACGCAGTGCATAGTCCTGTCCGTCACGTTGGCGCATCCGCGCCGTGACGCCCTCTTCATCCTTCTCGAAGGACATTAGTCTGGTCGTGAGCCGAATGTCCGCGCCGAGTTCGATCGCGCGAGCGCGAAGAATAGGCTCCAGCAGATCCTGAGCCAAAGCGGCGGCCGTGCAGATGGAATAGTCGACCTTCGATGAGCTAGATCCGTCGCCCGCAACGACCGGCGTCCAAGCCACTTCTTCGCTCGCCCATTTCCCGGCAAGGCTCTCGACCTTCAATCGGCGAGGGTGACCGAAACCCGGCGGCGTTTGTGGAATCTGGTCTCCAAGGCCCACCGCGCGGTAGAGCTCCATCGTCCGGGTGGTAAATCCCATCGCTCGCGGCAGCGGCGAACTCCCGGCATGCCTTTCAACCAGCACCGCTGGCACGCCGCGCGCGGCAAGAAAAACTGCCGCCGACAGCCCAACCAGTCCGCCGCCGACAATGAGAACCGGGGTCGAGTTCATTTCCATGGGAATTCCTTCGCCGCATCGAATCGATACATTGTATCTAATAGATATATTGTATCATAATAGAACGTTGTCTTGTCAAGCGCCCGATGTTAGGAACGGCGCATGAGCAAGAATGATCCGACTCTGCTTTGGGAACGCCCCGAGCCCCAGCCGCGCCCCGCGCCGGTCGCGCTCAGTCGCGAGAGCATCGTCCGAGTCGCGATCGAGCGCGCCGATGCCGAAGGGCTGGCGGCAGTCACTTTGCGCAGTGTCGCCGGTGCGTTGGGAGCGGGGCCGATGCGGCTCTATGGCTATCTGAAGACCAAGGACGAGCTGCTCGCCCTGATGGTTGATGCGGTCTACTCTGAAATGCTCACTGAAGGCGATGCGGCGGCGGGATCATGGCGCGCGCAGGTCACGGCACTGGCCCAAGCGATGCGTCAGGCGGCGCTCCGCCATCCCTGGTTTGTGGCGCTGCTGGGGGGAAGGCCGCATCAAGGGCCCAATGCTCTGGCTTTTCTTGAAGCCATGCTGGCTGCCGTCGGCAATGCGCCGCAGCTCGAAGGGATTGACGCGATCTTTCAGGCGACCAAGCTCGTCAACGCCTACATACTCGGAACGGTCCGAGACGAGGCGGCAGAGGCGATCGCAGTGCAGGAGAGCGGCCTGACCAAGGCGGAATGGCAAAGCGCAAGCTGGCCTTATCTGGAGCGGATGATCGCCACGGGCCGATTCCCGATGATTGCGAAAGTCGTGCGCGATGTAGACCATTTGAGCCCGGAAATAGTCTTCATCCGAGGGCTAGACTGTGTGCTCAACGGGATCGCAGGCCCGGGAGTCGGCTAAACTTGGGTGAGGGAGCTCGGTGATCTTACGCCTTGTCTCGCCGGACAGATTGACGCCGGTGGCGAGGACGGCCGATCTCGCTTCGAGCGAAGAAAATCACAGAAAAAATCACGTAAATTTGGAAATATTGTTATCGATGGTAAAAGGAATGATTCCAGTCTATCGTGCCAATCTAAAGTCTGCGGCCAATAAAATTATATGAAATCAATTAAATAGGCGCAGTTCGCGGTGTGGCGCCCTCATTGCAATTTCTCTAAAAAAGAAAAATTGGGAGGTTGCCGATGTCGCCTTTGCTGCGTCGCCTGATCGAACAGGCGGGGTTGCCGCTCGTGGACGAACTGAGCCTCGACGAATTCCTCGACGGCGTGTCAGGCGCGCGCGCGCATGCTCTTCTTTTCTTTTCCGGCGACGGCGCAAGACGGCCTGAAACGGGCGATGTCGCCGTCGTGCTGCCGGAGCTGCTTTCCTATTTCTTTCCTCGCCTTCATGGCGCCCTGATCGCGCCGGAAGCCGAAGAAACGCTGCGCGCGCGGCTTCACGCCTATGTATCGCCAAGCCTCGTCGTCATGCGCGGGCGCGAGCCGGTCGGCGTCCTGCCGAAAATCTGGGACTGGGCCGATTACATCGCCAGGATCGAGGGTTTTCTCGATCCTTCCGCGCCGGCGCTCGCGGGACCGAAAAGGCCCCAAGTAGAGATTTCTTTCAACGGCGGAGCCTGAGCCATGAAGGCGGGATTTTGGGTGGCGCCGGAAGGCGCGGAAGAGGCGATGACGATCCTGCCGATCGGACTCGACGACGCCCTTTCCACTGGGGCGGGGCGACGTGCCGGCAAGCTCGCGAATAGAGAATCCGAAGATCTCATCCGTCGTTGCGCCGGCGTCGGAGACCTGCTGCTCGACTTGGCGGACGCTCTCGCCCGTCAGAAGGCCGAAGAGCAGGGCCGCCTCTTCGACATTACCGACGGCACCGCGGATGAGCGCGAACTCCTCGACCAGGCCCTCGGCGCGGGCGAGGTGAGCGGCGTCGTCGCGCTGCCGGACGGCGTCACGGCGCAAATCGCGGAGTCGACGATGGCTGGCCTCTGGCGCGTGCGTTTCGCCGGCGCCGATGATCGTCTTATCGGCGATTATCTCGAAGTCGGCGCCATTCCCGAGGTCCTGAAGCGCGCGGCGATCGTCAATGCGCGCGAGGTTTCATTTGGCGAAGCGCCCGAAGGCGCGATGAATGTCATGCCCCTGCTTGCGGAAATCCGCGCCCGCGTCGCCGCCTTTGCGCCGGGAGACAAAGCGCACATCATCAATTTCATGCTGTTTCCGATGACGCCGGAGGATATGGGCTTTCTGCAGGCCTCGCTCGGAGAAGGCCCTGTGGGGCTTCTGTCGCGCGGCTATGGCAAATGCCGTATTCATGCGACGGCGACGCGTCATGTCTGGTCCGTGCAATATTTCAACGCCATGGACGAGATCGTCCTCGATACGCTGGAAATCGGCGACGTGCCTGTCGTCGCTTTGGCGGCGAACGAGGATTTCCGCGATTCGAGCGAGCGCCTTCGCGAGATCTACGAGGCTTATTTCCAATGAGCTTCGAGAATTTCGACGCGCCGCGCGACGCTGGCGCAAATACTAAAATGGAATGCGGCGTGTGCTGGCACGTCTATGATCCCGCGCTTGGCGACAACGTCTGGCAGATTCCGGCCGGCACATCTTTCGGCGCATTGCCGGCCGATTGGCGCTGCCCCAATTGCGACGCGCCGCAAGCGAAATTCATGAGGCTCGTCGATGAGCGCGACGACTGATCCTCCTCGCGAAGAGGCGGCCGTCCTCGCGGGCGCGCAGCTCGCCGACCATTACCGCCGCGTCCATGAGGCGATGCGCGATCTGCCGATCTGCAATCCGCGCCTTGACGTGGCGGCGATCGGTTTCCGTCCCTATGGCGACCATGCGCTCGGCGTGATTCTCACGCCCTGGTTCATGAATCTCATGATCTGCGCCGCCGGCTCCGACGAACTCGCGCCACGGCCTGTCGGCGAAACGGCCTATTGGCCGCTGCCCGCTGGGCGCGTGGGCTTCATCGTCGGGCGCCTCGAAGGGTTCGGCCGCGTCGACAGTTGCTCGCTCTTTTCGCCGATGGACGATTTTGTCGATGACGCGGCCGCGCGCGCGGTCGCCGTCGCTGCGCTTAATGAATTGTTCAATCCCGCGCCTGAGGAGGCACGCGACGCCGTGGCGAAAAGATCCGCCATGATGGATCGGCGTTCGCTCATCTTCGGCGCGAAGCGCGGCGAAGCGAATATCGCGCCATGAGCGAGTTAGGGAAATGTCGACCAGCATCGGCGTCGAGGTGACGCGTATCGAGGATAGGGTGGAAGCAGCCAATATCACGCCGCGACGACAAGTCGACGCCACGCGGCTTCTTCATGGGAAGGCGGCGAATGACGCGCCGCGCCTCATTGGCTCCGTCTTTACCCTCTGCGCCGCCTCGCAGCGCATTGCGAGCGAAGCGGCGGTGGCGGCGGCGCAATCGCTGCATCTATCCGACGCCTTGCGCCGGCGCTGGCGACGCATGCTCTACGCCGAACGCGTCGCCGAACATTTGCGCGCCAGCCTGCTGGACTGGCCCGGCGAGAAAAACGACCCGAGGCGCCTCGCGCATCTTCCCGCCTTGCGTCAGGCGCTGACGATCGCGCGCGCCGCCGAGAAGGAAGAGGATAATTCTTTCCACATCGCCTTGAAAGAAGCGGCAAGCCGTTTCGGCGCGCCCTCAGGGCTGGATGGAGCGCCGCGCGCGTGGCTTGGCGAATTATGGCGCGACGTCCTCAAAAATGGGCATATCGCGCCCTACCGGGAACGCGCCGATTTTCTGGCTCTTGGCGACGCCGAGACGGTGCATTGCGCGTTGCGGAACGCAGATGCGGAGTTTCTCAGCCGCCCGAATCTGCCGGGACGTATCGTCGAAACGGGAGCCTTCGCGCGTCAGTTCGCTCGCCTTAGCCACAATATCGGGCTTATGGCGGCAAGGCTTCAGGCGCGCCTCTACGACATCGCTTACGCCTTAGATGCGCTGGCGTGCCGGGAACCTATGGCAGGCGAAGAAGATCTCGTCGTCGCGCGTTCGAGCCGGCCCGGCGAGGGCTTCGCCATGGTGGATTCGCCGCGCGGATTTCTGTTCCATCGCATCGAAATTGACGCATCCGGCGCCGTAACGACATATGATATTCTTGCGCCGACGGAGTGGAACTTCCATCCGGCCGGGCCTTTCGTCCAAGCGCTGGCGGCGGCGCAACTCAATGTCGCCGACCCGCGGCGGATTGTTGCAACGCTTGCCGCGCTGTTCGATCCCTGCGCATCTTGCGATATCAGACTTCTCGAGGCGCAGCATGCATGAAATGTCGCTGATGGAAGCGCTCATCGATCTCGCCGAAGAGGAAGCGCGCAAGGCCGACGCGCGGCGCATCGCCGTCTTGCGCGTCGCCGTCGGCGCCTTGAGCCATGTCGATCCGCACGCCTTGCGCTTTTGCTTCGAGGCGGTGGTTCGCGGCTCGATGTGCGAAGGCGCCGCCTTGGATTTGCAGGACATCCCCGGCGCCGGATGGTGTCTCGATTGCGGCAAGGAAGTCGCGTTGACCGAGCGTTTCGGGGCTTGTCCCGAATGCGGACGCCATCGCGTTCAAATGACGCGGGGCGATGATTTTCGCCTCATCGAACTGGAGGTCGCCTGATGTGCACTGTCTGCGGTTGCGGAACGAGCGTCGTCGAAGACAAGGACAAGAAGCGCGACGCCCATGCGCATGATCACGCCGCCCATGGCCATCATCCTGATCACCATGGGCATGATCACGGTCATGACCACGCCCATGCTCATCATCATGACCATGACCATGACCATCACGATCATGATCATCATCACCATGGCGTCGAGAGCCAGGGCGACGACTCGATCCATTACGGCGCAGGATTAGCGGGCGTTCATGCGCCCGGCCTCAGTCAGGAGCGCATCGTCAAGATCGAGCGGGATATTCTTTCCAAGAACGATGCCTATGCGCGCGAAAACCGTCATCGCCTCGCGGCCAATGGCAATTTCGCGCTGAATCTCGTTTCGAGTCCCGGCTCGGGAAAAACCAGCCTTTTGGTGCGCGCCATCGAGGATTTGCAGGCGCGTCGCAAGATCGTCGTGATCGAGGGCGACCAGCAGACCTCCAACGACGCGGAGCGCATTCGCGCGACTGGCGCGCGCGCTTTACAGATCAACACCGGCAAGGGCTGTCACCTCGACGCCCATATGGTCGGCCATGCGATCGACGCGCTCGCGCCCGAGAAAAACGCTGTGCTCTTCATCGAGAATGTCGGAAATCTTGTTTGTCCGTCGGCCTTCGATCTCGGCGAGGCGCATAAGGTCGTCGTGCTGTCGGTGACGGAAGGCGAGGACAAGCCGCTCAAATATCCCGACATGTTCGCCGCGGCCGATTTGATGCTGCTCAACAAGGCCGATCTGCTGCCGCACCTCGATTTCAATGTCGGCGCCTGTATGGCGGCGGCGCTGACCGTCAATCCCGATTTGCAGACGCTTGTCGTATCCGCGCGAACCGGCGAAGGCATGCAGGCCTTCTATGCCTGGATCGAAGCGCGCGCCGCGCGCATGGCGGTTGCGGAGTAAAGCGCATGGGCCAAGCGCACGCCATACGGAGCGGGCCGCAGCGCCTGCGGGTGCGCGTGCGCGGCGCCGTGCAGGGCGTTGGCTTCCGGCCTTTTGTCTATGATCTTGCGACCCGCATGCGGCTCGACGGCTTCGTCAAGAATGACGCCGGCGGCGTCCTCCTTGAAGTTCAGGGAGATCGCGTCGACGCCTTCCTCGAGTCTCTGTCCTGCCGTCCGCCGCCGCTCGCGCGCGTCGATGCGATCGATGTCGAAGAACTCGCCTTGCGGGAATCTTCGAGTTTCGTCATTCTCGACTCGGCCGACGGTCCGACCGAGACGCGCATCGTTCCCGATGCGGCCATTTGCGAAGAATGCCTCGACGACCTCTTCGATCCGGCGAGCCGTTTTTATCTTTATCCCTTCATTACCTGCACCCATTGCGGGCCGCGCTATACGCTGACGCGGCGACTTCCCTATGATCGCGCCCAGACCTCCATGGCGCCCTTCGCCATGTGTCCAGCTTGCGCCCGCGATTATCGCGATCCGCGAAACCGGCGCTTTCACGCCGAACCAATATGCTGCCCGGCCTGCGGACCGAAACTCTCGTCTTCGCCGGAGCAGATCGTCGCGGCGCTGCGGGCCGGCAAAATCGTCGCGACGAAGGGAGTAGGCGGCTTTCATTTGATGTGCGACGCCAGAAACGGCGAAGCGGTCGAGGAACTACGCCGTCGCAAGGCGCGCGACGCCAAACCCTTCGCGGTCATGATCGCCAATGTCTCCTCCGTGGAGACGGTCGCGCGCGCGGCGGAGCAGGAACTCGCTTTGCTTCAAGACGTGGCGCGGCCCATCGTGCTGTTGCAAAGCAGAGGCGTTTTGGCCGAGGCCATCGCGCCGCGCCTCAATCGTATCGGCGTGATGCTGCCCTACACTTCACTTCACCATCTCATTTTTCATGCGGCGGCGGGCGCGCCCGCGACGCGCGCATGGCGCGGCGAGCCGCAAGACCTCGTCCTCGTCGCGACAAGCGCCAATCTCGGCGGCGATCCGCTGGTGAAGGACAATGACGAGGCGCACGAGCGGCTCGCCGCGATCGCCAATCTTATCGTGACGCATGACCGCGAGATCGTGACGCGCATCGACGATTCGGTCATGAGCGTCGTCGCCGGCGCGCCCGCCTTTTTGCGCCGCGCGCGCGGTTTTGTGCCGGAGCCGATCGAACTTGGCGCCGATGGCCCCTGCGTCGTCGCCGCCGGCGCGCATCTTAAGGCGACGATCACGGTGACGCGCGGTCGCGAGGCTTTCGTCTCGCAGCATGTCGGCGATCTCTCGAACGCCGCGACAGGGCGTTTCTATCGCGAGACGGCGCAGCGGCTCATCGACCTTCTCGACGTGACGCCGGAGCTGGTCGTCTGCGATCTCCACCCCGATTATTACTCAACGCGCTGGGCGGAGGAGCACGGATTGCCGCTTATCCGCGCGCAACATCACGCGGCGCATCTTGCCGCCGTCGTCGCGGAGCATCAGGTTGAGGCGCCGGCGCTCGGTCTCGCGCTCGACGGTCATGGGATTGGCCACGCCGGGCAGTCCTGGGGCGGCGAGTTGATGCGTCTCGACGGGGGGTCATGGCGGCGCCTCGGCGGGCTTGCGCCGCTGCCGGCGCCGAGCGGCGACCGCGCCGCGCGCGAGCCTTGGCGGATGGGCGTCGGCGCGCTCGCAAAGCTTGGCCGTCTCGATGCTGCGGCGCGGCTTTTCGCGCATGAGCCGCGCGCGCTGGAGATGGCGCGCCTCATCGCGCAAGGGTATGCGCCGCCTGTGACGAGCAGCATGGGCCGCCTTTTCGATGCCGCTGCAGCTCTTCTGGGACTCTCGACGCAGCAGCATTATGAAGCGCAGGCGGCGATGGAGATGGAAGCGCTCGTCGTCGCGCCGCGCGCGATGGAACACGGCTTTCTCCTCGCCGGAGACGAACTCGATTTCTCGCCGCTGCTCACCGCCTTTGTTCAAGAGCGCATGAACTCGCGCGAAGGCGCGGAGCTTTTTCACGGGACGGTCATCGAGGGGCTCGCGCAATTCGTCGCGAAGGCCGCGACAGAGCAACGGATCGATCGGATCGCGCTTGGCGGCGGCTGCCTGATGAATCGCGTTCTAGCCGAAGGACTGATGGAACGACTGCGAAGCCTCGGCCTGCGGCCGCTCATCGCGCGAAGATTGCCGCCCAACGACGGCGGACTCTCGCTGGGGCAGGCGGCCATGGCGCGCGCCTTCGCGGAATCTCGTAACTCCCAGGATCTCGCCCTATGTGTCTAGCGATCCCCGCACAAGTGATGGAGCTTCTCGGCGACGGCATGGCCCGCATCGACATGGGCGGCGTGTCCAAGGCGATCAGCGTCGCGCTGGTGGAAGACGTCGTGATCGGCGATTTCGTCGTCGTTCACGTCGGCTACGCCTTGTCGAAAATCGACGCCGAAGAGGCCGAGCGCACCCTGGCGCTGTTGCGCGACGCCGCGGCGATGGAGACGCGGTCATGAAATATGTGGATGAATATCGCGATCCCGAACTCGCGAAGGGCGTCGCGGCGACGATCGCCGTCGAGGTCGACATGAAGCGCAGCTACCGCTTCATGGAATTCTGCGGCGGCCACACCCACGCCATTTCGCGCTATGGCGTCGAGGATATGCTGCCGCGAAATGTGGCGATGATCCACGGGCCGGGATGCCCTGTCTGCGTCTTGCCGGTCGGGCGCATCGACGATGCGATCAGGCTCGCCGCCGATCCGCGCGTGACGCTCTGCACTTACGCCGATCTGATGCGCGTGCCGGCGTCTCACGGCGCGAGTCTTTTGAAGGCGCGCGCGGCGGGCGCCGACATCCGCATGGTCTATTCGACGCTCGACGCGCTGCGCATCGCCGAAGCCGAGCCGGCGCGCGAAGTGGTTTTTCTCGCCATCGGCTTCGAGACCACGACGCCGCCGACTGCGCTTGCGATCAAGCAGGCGAAAGCGAAAGGGCTGCGCAATTTCTCTGTCTTCTGCAACCACGTGCTGACGCCTGTCGCCATGCGCGCCATATTGGCTGGGGAAAGCGACGAAGCGACGCCGCTAGATGGAATCGTCGGCCCCGCTCATGTCAGCACGGTCATCGGCGCGCGGCCCTATGAATTCGTGGCGCGCGATTATAGAAAGCCCGTCGTCATCTCCGGTTTCGAGCCGCTCGACGTCATGCAATCGATCCTGATGCTTATCCGCCAGGTCAATGAAGGGCGTTGCGTCATCGAAAATCAATATGTCCGCGCCGTGACGCGCGACGGCAATGCTCGAGCGCAAAGGGAGATGGATGAGGTCTTCAAATTGCGCGAAAGTTTCGAATGGCGCGGGCTCGGCCTTGTGCCGCAGAGCGCCCTGCGCCTCGCCGACGCCTTCGCTGATTTCGACGCGGAAAAGCGCTTCGAGATTCGCACGATCGCCGCCGCCGACAATCCGGCCTGCGAATGCGGCGCCATTCTGCGCGGCGCAAAGAAGCCGACGGATTGCAAACTCTTCGGTTCTCTTTGCACGCCGGATACGCCGATGGGCTCCTGCATGGTGTCGTCGGAAGGCTCCTGCGCCGCGCATTACGCCTATGGGCGGTTTCGCGACTGCAGCCGCGCGCGCATCGAAAGGGCGGCCTCATGAGCCTCGTCTTGAAGCCGGTTCGACGAAAGCTCGACATGAGAAACGGCCGCGTCGATCTTTCGCATGGCTCGGGGGGGCGCGCCATGGCGCAGCTCATCGCCGATATTTTTCACGACGCCTTCGACAATGACTGGCTCCGTCGCAACGACGATCAGGCGGCGCTCGACGCGCAGCAAGGCCGTCTCGTGATGACGACGGACGGCTATGTCGTTTCGCCGCTGTTTTTCCCCGGCGGCGATATCGGCTCCTTATCGGTCCATGGCACGATCAACGATATCGCCATGGCCGGCGCGACGCCGAAATATCTTTCCGCAAGCTTCATCATCGAGGAGGGTTTTGCGCTCGGCGATTTGAAGCGCATCGCTCAAAGCATGGGCGACGCTTCGCGCGACGCCGGCGTGCCGATTGTCACGGGCGACACCAAGGTGGTCGAGCGCGGCAAGGCGGATGGCGTCTTCATCTCGACCGCAGGCGTCGGCGTCTTGCCGGACGGCGTGTCGCTCTCGAGCGACAGAGCCCGATCCGGCGACGCCGTCCTCGTCTCCGGCTCCATGGGCGATCATGGCGTCGCCATCATGTCGCGACGCGAAAATCTCGAATTTGGGGTCGAGATTCTATCCGACTCGGCGGCGCTGCACGGACTCACCGCCGCGATGATCGGCGCGGCGGGCGGGGCCTTGCGCGTGATGCGCGATCCGACGCGCGGGGGCCTCGCCGCGGCGCTGAATGAAATCGCACACCAATCCAATGTGGGCTTTGCGATCGGCGAGGAGCTGATCCCGGTAAAGCCGCAGGTCGCCGCCGCTTGCGAGTTTCTGGGCCTCGATCCCCTCCATGTCGCCAATGAGGGAAAGCTGATGGCGATATGCGCGTCCGAGGCCGCCGAGACGCTGCTCGACGCCATGCGCGCCCATCCGCTCGGACGCGATGCGGCCTTGATCGGCCATGTCGTCGAAGACGAGCGAAACTTCGTCGAGATGACGACGCGCTTTGGCGGCGGGCGCATCGTCGATTGGCTGTCGGGGGAACAGCTTCCTCGCATATGTTAGGGCGCGCGATGCGCTGCGGACCGGATCACGCGATGACTTCTTCTTCGACCGTGCTGGTGATTGATGACGAGCTTCGTTCGCGAGAGGCGTTGCAGCGCGTCCTTTCCGACGAATTCGACGTGATCTGCGTCTCCAAGGCCAAGGAGGCGGAAGGCGTTCTCGACGGCGAACTCGTGCAGGTCATTCTCTGCGATCACCGAATGGCGGGTGAAAACGGAGTCGACTTCCTCAAGCGCGCCCGCGTCGCCTGGCCCGATCCGATCCGCATCATCATCTCGGGCTATACCGAGTCCGAAGACATCATCGCCGGCGTCAATGAAGCAGGCATCTATCAATATATCACCAAGCCATGGGAGCCGGAGAAGCTGATCGCCAGCGTGCGCGACGCCGCGCAGCTCTATCGCTACCAGAAGGAAGTCGGCGCTGGCCTCGACAATAAGCCCGCCGCCGAGGTGCTGAACGAACAGATCGCGACCCGGCGTCGTAAGGAGCAGCGGCTCTTCGAATTCAGCCGCATCATTCACCACCCCGAAAGCCCCGTCGCGCCCGTCGTCGCGCTGGCGCGCAAGGCGACGGAATATGACATTTCGGTGCTCATCACCGGCGCGTCGGGAACCGGCAAGGAGCTTCTCGCGCGCGCGATCCATTATGGCTCCAATCGCGCCGACAAGCCCTTCGTCGTGCAGAATTGCGGCGCTTTGCCCGACGAACTGCTGGAGAGCGAACTCTTCGGCTGCAAGAAGGGCGCATACACCGGCGCTTATCAGGACCGCGTCGGCCTGTTCGAACTCGCCAACGGAGGCTCGATCTTCCTCGACGAAATCGGCGAAACCTCCGCCGCCTTTCAGGTGCGATTGCTGCGCGTATTGCAGGAGGGCGAAATCCGCCCGCTCGGCGCGCAGCGACAGCGCAAGGTCAATGTGCGCCTAATCGCGGCGACGAACCGAAGTCTCGAAGATGAAGTCGCGGCGGGACGTTTCCGGCGCGACCTCTATTATCGGATCGCCGCCTTCCCGATCCATTTGCCGCCGCTCTGCGAGCGGCCGCGCGATATCGAATTGATCGCGATGCGCATCCTCGTCGACGTCAATCGTAACTTCAAGCGCGGCGTCAAGGGCTTCGCGGCTGAGACTTTGGCGCGCCTTGCGAGCTACCACTGGCCGGGAAATGTGCGCGAACTTCATAATGAAATTCAGCGCATGGTGACCCTCTCGGAAAATGACGCGCCCCTGCCGCCGAATCTATTATCGCCGCGCATTCTCGCGCCACGGTCGATGAACGGGCATGCGGTGGCGGACCGTATCCTCAAGACGCGCGTCGAAGCGCTGGAGCGCGAGATGATCGAGGAGGCGCTACGCCGTTTCGACGGCAACATCAGCCGCGCGTCGGAAGATCTTGGCCTTTCCCGCGTCGGCCTGCGCAATAAGATCGAACGCTACGGCGTCGAGCGGGATCTGCGCGATGACGACGAGTAGAAGTTCTCGTCCGGCGAATATGATCGATCTCCTGTCCGAAAGCGCAGGGCTTCCCGAAGACGCGCAGACGGAGAATATGTGGCTCGAAGTCATTCATAAGGTCGACGAAGTCTATTCCGATCTTATTCGCTACGAGTCCGATCTCGAAATCAAGAACGCCGAGCTCGAGGAAGCGCAGCAGTTTATCTCGAGCGTCATCGCTTCGGTTTCCGATATTCTTGTCGTCTGCGATGAGAAGGGCCGCATTCTTCAGGTCAATCCGGCGTTCCAACGCATCACCGGATTGAGCGAAAGCAAGCTCCTTGGCGCGAGCCTCGCCGATTTTCTGATCGAAGAAGACCGCGCCGGCGCTTTGCAGAAAATGGCTGAGGGCGTTGCGGGCGAGGTTACGGAATGCGAACTGCGCTTTCTCGCGGCGGGCGGCGCGTCGGATCTCATGGCGATCAATTGCTCGGCCCGTTTCGATCATACGGGGCGGCGCGTCGGCGCGGTGCTCACGGGGCGTCCGATCGGCGAATTGAAACGCGCCTATGAAGCCTTGCACGTCGCCCATCTCGAATTGCAGCAGGCGCAGCGCAAGCTGATCGAACAGGAGAAGATGGCGAGCCTCGGACGCCTCGTCGCGGGCGTCGCGCATGAGCTCAACAATCCTATCAGCTTCATTTACGGCAATATCCATACGCTCGATAAATATCGCGGCGCGCTGGCGGAATATCTCGAAAAATCTAGCGTAAAGACGCAGGACGACGCGTTGCGCCGTCGCTACCGGATCGACGCCATTCTCGCCGATCTTCCGTCGCTGATCGACGGCATGATGGATGGCGCCGTTCGCATCAGCGACATCGTGCGGAATTTGCGGCGCCTCTCTTTCAGCCGCCCCGCCGAGACCCAGCGCGTCGATCTCGAGCGCATCGCGCGCACGGCGGCGAATTGGGCGGCGCGCAGCAAAAAGACGCGCGCTGAAGTTTCCTTCGACTGCGAAGATGGCGTCGCGGTCGACGGGCATGAGGGACAAATTCATCAGGTGCTGGTCAATCTGATCGATAACGCCTTCGATGCGACGAAGGAGGTCGCCGCGCCCCGGATCGGCGTGGCGATCCGCAAGGCCAATGGCCGAGCGGAAATCATCGTCGAGGACAATGGACGCGGATTGCCCGAGGTCGTTCTCGACAAGATTTTCGAGCCTTTCTTCACGACAAAGGTCGTGGGCGAAGGAACCGGCCTTGGCCTTTGGATCAGCTATTCAATCGTCAAGGAACATGGCGGCTCCATCGTGGCCGCCAATCGACCAGGCGGGGGCGCGACCTTCACTGTCCAACTGCCGATTAATAGCGCGCCGCCGCGGGACATAGCGGACGAACGCAGATGAGCGCAGGCGCTTTCAACATATTGTGGCTGCAAGCGGGGAGCTGCGGCGGCTGCACCATGTCCATGCTCGAACATGGATCGGGCGGCTGGTTTCGCGAATTGGAGACGTTTGGCGTCAATCTCCTGTGGCATCCAAGCGTCAGCGAGGAGACGGGCGACGAAGCGCGCGTCGTTCTGGAGAGGGTAGAGTCCGGCGAAACGCCGCTGCACGCGCTGTGTATCGAAGGCGCGATTCTTTGCGGGCCTGACGGGACGGGCTTTTTCAATCGTCTCGCCGGCACGGGCCGCGCCATGCTCGATTGGGCGCGTTCTCTTGCCGCCAAGGCGGATTATTGCGTCGCTGTCGGCTCCTGCGCGGCCTTTGGCGGCGTTCCCCTCGCCGATCCCGATCCGACCGACGCCGCAGGCCTGCAATATCGCAAGGCGGTCGCGGGCGGCGCGCTCGGCGCCGAATATCGTTCGCGGCGCGGCCTGCCGGTCATCAATGTGGCGGGCTGCGCGCCGCATCCTGGCTGGATCATGGAGACGCTCGTGGCATTGGCGCTCGACGCCATGACGGCCGATGACCTCGACGCGCTGGGGCGGCCGAAATTCTATGTCGATCATCTTGCGCATCATGGGTGCAGCCGCAACGAATTCTATGAGTTCAAGGCGAGCGCGGAAACGCTGTCGCAGCGCGGCTGCCTGATGGAGCATCTCGGCTGCAAGGCGACGCAGGCGGCCGGCGATTGCAATCAGCGCGGCTGGAACGGCTCCGGCTCCTGCACGAAAGGCGGCTTCGCCTGCATCGCCTGCACCTCACCGAGCTTCGAGGACATTCGCGATTATCATCGCACCCCGAAGATCGGCGGCGTGCCGGTCGGCCTGCCGCTCGACATGCCGAAAGCCTGGTTCATGGCGCTCGCCGCGCTGTCGAAATCCGCGACGCCGCCGCGCGTGCGCAAGAACGCGACGGCCGATCATGTCGTCGTGCCGCCGCGCGGCGCGAGAAAGCCGAAGGAATGACGCGCCTTCTTGTCGGCCCCTTCAATCGAGTCGAGGGCGATCTCGAAGTAACGCTCGACATCGAGGGCGACGCCGTCGCTTCGGCGCGTGTGACGACGCCGCTCTATCGCGGCTTCGAGCAAATCCTCGTCGGCCGCCCGCCAGCGGACGCGCTCGCCATCGCGCCGCGCATCTGCGGCATTTGCTCCGTCTCGCAATCCATGGCGGCGGCGGCGGCGCTGCGCGCGCTGTATGGCGTCGCGCCGGCGCATAACGGTATCGTCGCGGCCAATCTCGCGCATGCCGCGGAGAACATGGCCGATCATCTCACGCATTTTTATATTTTCTTCATGCCGGATTTCGCCCGCGCGCAATATTCCGGCCAGAGTTGGCATGAGGCCGCCTTGCGCCGCTTCAAGGCGATCGAAGGCGCGGCGGCGAATGAGGTTCTGCAGGCGCGTCGGCGTCTGCTCGAAATCATGGGGCTCCTTGCCGGCAAATGGCCGCATAGTCTCGCTTTCCAGCCGGGGGGAACCACCTGCGCCGTCGATCTGGGGCAGAAGGCGCAACTCATAGCGATTGCGCGCGACTTTCGACGTTTTCTTGAAAAGGCGGTCTTCGCGGCGCCGCTCGACGCGCCTCTCGCCCTCAAGACGCCCGAAGAGCTGGAGCGCTTTTGCGAAGGGGAGGGCGCCGAGGGCGATTTCGCCGCCTTTTGCCGCATTGCGCGCGCGCTCGATCTCGAAAATCTCGGCCATGCCGACAATCCGTTGATGAGCTATGGCGCCTATCGCGGCGAAGCGGACGCTTTTCTGAACGCAGGCATATTCGATCCCGTCACGGGCGCGCTATCGCCGCTCGACGCCCATGCGATCCGTGAGGATGTGTCGCATGCCTATATGCGCGACGGACCGGAAGAGCCGGCGCTCGCGCGCACGGAGCCTTATGTCGACAAGCCCGGCGCCTATTCCTTCGCAAAGGCGCCGCGTCTTCAGGGTCGGCCGGCGGAGGTTGGCGCGCTCGCGCGGCTCGCGGTCCACGGCCATCCGCTTGTGCGCGCGCTGCTTGCGCGGTCGCGCGGCTCCAATGTCTTCGCGCGCGTCGTCGCGCGGCTTATCGAACTCGCGCTGGTCGCGGAGGCGGCGGAAGCCTGGGCGAAGTCGCTGGCGCTGAACGAGCCTTTCTGCGTCTCGGCGCCGCTGGAAGGGGATGGCGAGGGCGTCGGCCTCGTCGAAGCGGCCCGCGGCTCTCTCGGCCATTGGCTCGGCGCGCAAAAGGGAAAGATCCGCGCCTATCAGATCATCGCGCCGACGACGTGGAATTTCTCGCCGCGCGACGCGTCTGGCGCGCCGGGCCCGGTGGAGCAGGCGCTTGTTGGCGCGCCGCTCGAAGGCCATGGGGCGCGCGCCGCTTCCGTGCAGCATGTCATCCGCTCTTTCGATCCCTGCATGGTCTGCACGGCGCATTGAATCGAAGGCTGGCAAGCGCCTTTCCGCCGATTGAAAATTGACTAGCCGTTCTCGCGCGAGAATTCTCATCAAGGAGCGGGTCGATCTTTCCTAGCTTATTGGAATTAAATCAATTTCAATCAACCGGCGCGCTTGGCCCGGACCTTGCTCACCCCTTTGAAAACAAAGCGCGACGCGAGATCGCGACAAAGGGACGAAGACGCCATCAGGAGGAGCGGGAATGGCCGCGATCGAGACTTTTTACGACGTCATCCGCCGACAGGGGGTGACGCGCAGAAGCTTCACGAAATTTTGCAGCCTGACCGCCGCCAGTCTCGGCATGGGCCCGATCGGCGCCGCGAAGATCGCCAACGCGCTCGAGACCAAGGAGCGCACGCCCGTCATTTGGATGCATGGGCTCGAATGCACCTGCTGCTCGGAAAGCTTCATCCGCTCGGCGCATCCGCTCGTGAAGGACGTCGTCCTGTCGATGATCTCGCTCGATTACGACGACACGATCATGGCGGCCGCCGGCCATCAGGCCGAAGCGATCCTCGAAGAGACGAAAGAGAAATACAAAGGCAAATATATTCTCGCGGTCGAAGGCAATCCGCCGCTCAATGAAGGCGGCATGTTCTGCATCGACGGCGGCAAGCCTTTCGTCGAAAAATTGAAATGGATGGCGGAGGACGCCATGGCGATCATCGCCTGGGGCGCCTGCGCCTCATGGGGGTGCGTGCAGGCGGCGAAACCCAATCCGACGCAGGCGACGCCCATCGACAAGGTCATCCACGACAAGCCGATCATCAAGGTGCCGGGATGCCCGCCCATCGCCGAAGTCATGACCGGCGTCGTCACTTATATAACGACCTTCGGCAGACTGCCCGAACTCGACCGGCAAGGCCGGCCGAATATGTTCTATTCGCAGCGCATCCACGACAAATGTTATCGCCGGCCGCATTTCGACGCCGGCCAATTCGTCGAACAATGGGACGATGAAAGCGCGCGCAAAGGCTATTGCCTTTATAAAATGGGCTGCAAGGGGCCGACGACCTATAACGCCTGTTCGACGGTGCGGTGGAACGGCGGCGTGTCTTTCCCCATCCAGTCGGGCCATGGCTGCATCGGCTGTTCGGAAGAAGGGTTCTGGGACAAGGGCCCCTTCTATGAACGGTTGACGAATATCCATCAATTCGGCGTCGAGAAGAACGCGGACGAAATCGGCCTCGCGGCGGCGGGCCTCGTCGGCGCGGCCGTCGCTACGCACGCCGCGGCGACCGCCGTTAAGCGCATCGTCTCGAAGAACAACGATCACTCGGCCTGACGCCGCTCTCCAGGACAATCGCCATGACGCAGCAGCGCATCTCGCAAAATCGGGCGGACCACGTAGCTCAGGCCGCCACTCCTTCCATCGCGGCCACGGCTTCCGCCGGGGTCGACACGCCCAACGGTTTCAGGCTCGACAACAGCGGCAAACGCGTCGTCGTCGATCCGGTCACGCGCATCGAAGGCCATTTGCGGGTGGAGGTGAACGTCGATTCCGACAATGTCATCCGCAACGCGGTTTCGACCGGAACGATGTGGCGCGGCATCGAAGTCATTCTCAAGAACCGCGACCCGCGCGACGCCTGGGCCTTTACGGAGCGGATTTGCGGCGTTTGCACCGGCACCCATGCGCTCACGTCGGTGCGCGCCGTCGAAGACGCCCTCGGCGTCACCATCCCCGAGAACGCCAATTCGATCCGCAATCTCATGCAGCTCGCGCTGCAAGTGCACGATCACATCGTGCATTTCTATCATCTTCATGCGCTCGACTGGGTCGACGTGGTTTCGGCGCTGAGCGCCGATCCCAAGGCCACTTCCGCTCTCGCGCAATCGATTTCGAGCTGGCCGCTGTCCTCCCCCGGCTATTACAAGGACTTGCAAACGCGCCTGAAAAAGTTTGTCGAGTCCGGCCAGCTCGGTCCTTTCAAGAACGGCTATTGGGGCAGCAAGGCCTATCGGCTGCCGCCCGAAGCCAATCTGATGGCGGTGGCGCATTATCTCGAGGCGCTCGACTTCCAAAAGGAGATCGTGAAAATCCACACGATCTTCGGCGGCAAGAATCCGCATCCCAACTGGCTCGTCGGCGGGGTTCCCTGCGCGATCAATGTCGACGGAGTCGGCGCGGTCGGCGCGATCAATATGGAGCGCCTCAATCTTGTCGACGGCATCATCGATCAGCTGATCGAATTCAACGACAAGGTCTATGTTCCCGACATCATGGCCATCGGCTCCTTCTATAAGGACTGGCTCTATGGCGGCGGCCTTTCGGGCAAATCCGTGCTCGCCTATGGCGACGTGCCGGAGCGCGCCAATGACTATACCGACAAGAACCTGCTCTTGCCGCGTGGCGCGATCATCAATGGCAAGCTCGACGAGATTCATCCCGTCGATCACCGCGACCCCGAGGAAATACAGGAGTTCGTGACGCACTCCTGGTATAAATACGGCGACGAAACCAAGGGGCTGCACCCCTGGGACGGCGTCACCGAGCCGCATTACGAACTTGGGCCGAACGCCAAGGGTACGAAGACCAATATCATCGAGCTCGACGAGGGCGGCAAATATTCCTGGATCAAGGCGCCGCGCTGGCGCGGTCATGCGATGGAGGTCGGCCCGCTGGCGCGCTGGGTCGTCGGCTATGCGCAGGGCAAGCCGCAATTCAAGGAGCCCGTCGAGAAAGTGCTGCACGATCTCGGGCTGCCGACTTCGGCGCTCTTCTCGACGCTTGGCCGCACGGCGGCGCGCGCGCTCGAGAGCCAGTGGGCCGGCTATCAGATGCGGCATTTCTTCGACAAGCTCGTCGCCAATATCAAGGCCGGCGATCTCGCGACCGCCAATGTCGAGAAGTGGGAGCCCAAGAGCTGGCCGACGGAGACGAAAGGCGTCGGCTTCACCGAGGCGCCGCGCGGGGCTCTCGCGCATTGGATCAAGATCAAGGACGGCAAGATCGACAATTACCAATGCGTCGTGCCGACCACATGGAACGGCTCGCCGCGCGATCCCGCCGGGAATATCGGCGCCTTCGAGGCTTCGTTGATGAACACGCCGATGGTCGATCCATCGCAGCCGGTCGAAATCCTGCGCACGATCCACTCCTTCGATCCCTGCCTTGCCTGTTCGACGCATGTGATGAGCGAAGACGGGCAGGAGATGGCGAAGGTGCAGGTGCGCTGAGGAGGGGCTCATGACCGACATTTCGCGCATCGACGTCGCCGACTCCCATGGCGAAAGGGTGGTGTCGCAGCCGACCGTCTATGTCTATGAGGCGCCGGTGCGGCTCTGGCATTGGGTCAACGCGCTCGCCATCCTCGTCCTGATCGTCACCGGCTATCTGATCGGCTCTCCCTTGCCGACCGTCGCCGGCGAGGCGTCGCAGCATTTCGTCATGGGCTACATCCGCTTCGCCCATTTCACCGCCGGCCAGATCATGGCCGTCGGCTTTCTGCTGCGCGGCTATTGGGCTTTCATGGGCAATGAGCATTCGCGGCAGATTTATTTCGTGCCGGTTTGGCGCGTCTCCTTCTGGAAGGAGCTCGCGCATGAGATCCGCTGGTACGCCTTCCTTGAAAAGGCGCCCAAGAAATATGTCGGCCATAATCCGCTGGCGCAGTCCGCCATGTTCGTCATGTATACGTTAACAGCGGCGTTCATGATCGTGACGGGTTTCGCGCTTTATTCGGAGGGAGAAGGCGCCGGCAGCTGGGAGGCCAAGCTCTTCGGCTGGGTCTTCTACATATGGCCAAATAGCCAGGCAGTGCACACCTGGCATCACCTTGGCATGTATGTGATTGTCACTTTCATCATCATCCACATCTATGCGGCCGTGCGCGAGGACATCATGTCGCGCCAGAGCATCATCTCCTCGATGATTTCGGGCGAGCGCCACTTCAAGGATGGAGCCTGATTCGTGGCGCGGCGCGTTCTCATCCTGGGCATCGGCAACATCCTTTGGGGCGACGAAGGCTTTGGCGTGCGCGCGGTGGAGGCGTTTCATCGCCGCTACGCGCTGCCGGAGCATGTCACCGTGCTCGATGGCGGAACGCAGGGGCTTTATCTCGTGCAATATGTGCGCGAGGCCGACGACCTTCTTGTCTTCGACGCGATCGACTACGGCCTTGCGCCTGGAACGCTGAAAATCGTGCGCGACGGCGAGGTGCCGAAATTCACCGGCTCGAAAAAGATGAGCCTGCATCAGACCGGCTTTCAGGAAGTGCTGAGCGCCGCCGATCTCCTTGGCGATTATCCTTCGCGCCTCGCGCTTGTCGGGTGCCAGCCGCTCGATCTCGAAAACTGGGGCGGCCCGCTCACCGAGCCGGTGCGCGGCGCGATCGACGCCGCCGTCGCGGCGGCGGAGGACATCCTGCGGCAATGGGGCGTCGATTGCGCGCCGCGCGCCAAACCGTTGTCCCCGGGCTTGGCGCTGCTTGGACATGACCTAGATCATCAGAGCTACGAGAGCCGGAGAGGCGCGGACGCCGCCGGCGAATGGAGGGATTGAAATGAGCTTCTTGCGAATGATCGTCGTCACGGCGGCGCTCGCGCCTGTCGTGGCGGAGGCGCATCCGGGCGAGCATCCGTACGGGCTCGCCGAGAGCCTCACGCATATCGCCACCCAGTCGGATCACCTTCTCGCGCTTGCCGTCGCTTTCGGCTGGATTTCCATCGTCGCGATTGGCGCTCTTGGCCTCGCCTACGCCAGCCACAAAGTTTTCCGCGCGGACGACTGAAGGCGAACGGAGCCGATTGCGATGTGCCTCGGCATACCGATGACAGTCATCGAAGGCGACGACATATCGGCGCTTTGCGAAGGGGCTGGCCGCGCCGAGCGCATTTCCATGTTGCTCATCGGCGCGCAGCCTCCCGGCGCGAATGTCCTCGTCCATCTCGGCACGGCGATGCGCGTGCTTGACGAGGAGGAAGCCGCCCTGATCGCGGATGCGCTCGCTGGCCTCGACGCGGCGCTCGCCGGGCGGACCTTTGAAGCGCATTTCGCCGATCTTATCGACCGCGAGCCGCAATTGCCCGCCCATCTGAGGCGGAACCTTGGGTGACGAGCGCTACGGCTCAAGCCTGCGGCGTCCAGTCCGTCATCTGGAGAATATTGCCGCCCAACTGCGCAAAGGCGCGCTGCCGGCAGGAAAAGACGATGATCTGCTGATCGCGCGATTGCCGATGCAGCGCGTCGAACATTTTTTCGATCCGATCGTCGTCGGAATAGACAAGCGCGTCGTCGAGAATGACCGGCGCGGGACGGCCGTCGCGCGCGAGCAATTTCGCGAAGGCGAGCCGCGTCAGAACCGCGAGCTGTTCGCGCATGCCGCCGCTGAGGCGCTCGATCTCTTCAACCTGTCCATTGCGCTGCACGCTTTGCGGAAGCAGCGACTGGTCGTCGAAGACGACGGTCGCCTCTTCGAACAAGAGGCCAAGAAGCGGCCGCAGCTCGCGCATGACCGGCTCGAAATAATGGTCGCGCGCGGCGGATCGCGCCGTATTCAGCGCATCGCGCAGGCGCGTGAGCAGCGCCGCCTCGCGTTTAAAACGCGCGACATTGGCCTCCGCCGCCTCGCGCGCCTCGACGGCTTCCCGCCACTGTTCCTCGATGGCGTCGTCCGATCGCGTGCGGATGCGTCCGTTAAGATCGGCGAGTTGCTCGCGCAGCCGTGCGGCTTCCTTCGAGGCGGCTTCCATCGCCGACCGCGTCCGGGCGAGCGTGGCTTGCGCATTGTCGAGATCCGGCGCGATGAGGCGCAGCGCGGCGAGTTTCGCCTCCGCGTCGACGAGAGGCGCTTGCGCTTGCGCCATCTCCTGAGCGAGCGCCGCGTCGCGAGACGCGCGGTCGGCTTCGGGGCCAAGCTGCGCTTCGACGCCTTCAACTTCGCTCGCGACGGCCGAAAGGGCTTTTTCCGCTTCGACGAGCGCTTGATCGGCCTGTTCGCGCGCCGGTCGAATGGCGCGCGCGTCATTGCGGCGCTGGGTTAGATTCTGTTCGGCGGCTTCATGCGCGCGGCGGGCGTCGATCGGGTCGCCTTTGAGTTCCAGGTCTTCGGCCTCCTGATTTTCGGCGCGGGCGATCTCATCGCGCAGCGCCTCGACGCCTTTAGGCGCGAGAAGAAGGAAGCGCTGCCTCGCAAGTTCGAGTTCGCTCTTTTTGGCTTTGGCTTGCGCGTCGCTTTGGCGCGCTTGCGCCAGAGATTCGACGCCAAGCTTTTCGAGAAGCGTACGGCGCTTTTTTTCGAGCGCCGAGAATTTGTCTTCTCCTATGCTGCGTTTGGCCGTTATGGTCAGCGCGCCGACGCCGGAAATCCTGAGCGTCGTGACGCCGGCAAGCGCGCGTTCCTCGCCGTCGGCAAGGGGCGCGCCGTCGATGGCGATCGCGCCGGCGACGCCCGCGTCATAGTCGATCCTGAGCGTAGGGGCTTGCGCCGTCTCGGCGGCGCGCAATGCGGCGATCTCCATCTCGGCGCGTTCGAGCGCCTGCAAGGCTTCCTCGGGCAGGGCGCGCGCGCGCAAAGCCGCTTCGGCGGCTTCGATTTCATTGCGGGCGTCTTCGGCCTTTTCGAGCCCCTCCTTCAAATTCGACAGGCGCGCCGCGGCGTCGCGCGCGCGCATCGCACGTTCGAGCCGCAAAAACAGCTCACGCGTTTCCCGCTCATCGGCTTCGGCGGCTTCAATCGCGTTCAGGGCGGTCTCGCCTTCCGCGATCGCGCGCCGTTGTCTATCCAGCGCGTCATCGCGCGCCGCGAGGGCGCGGGCGTGACGCTCCCGCAATTGCGCGCCGCGCGCCAGCAGCGCGCGATAATTTTCAAGGGTCGTTCGGGCGGTCTCGTAGCGGGTCCGAACGAGCTTCGCTTCTGCCTCGGCGAGTTGAAGCGCCTCGCCATGCGCTTTCGCCGCCTCGAAAGCCTTTTGCGCAGCTTCGGCGGCGCGGCGACGCGCCGCTTCTTCCTCCGGCTTTTCAATCTCCGCGAGACGTGCGCGCGCTTTACGCCGCTCTTCGAGCGCATCGTGCAAATTATCCACGTCGCCTTCGAGTCGTCGCGCTTCTTCCGTCAGCCTGTCGCGCTCGTCGAGCGCCAATGCGTAAGGACCGCCGGCCTTTGGCCGTCCCGTCGGCGTGACGAAACGTGAAAGTTCTTCCTCGCAGGTCGCGATGACGTCAGCCATGCGGCGGCCGCCGGTCAACGCCTCCACCTCGCCCTGCACGGAGGAGAGCACGCTCTCGCGGGCGCGTTTCTCGCCTTCCTCCTCCCCGCGGGATCGTCTCTCGACTCCGGTGACGCCCTGGCGAACCCAGAGCAGGCCGGCGGGGCCGCCCGCCCCCCCATGCACGAGATCGGCGATGAAGCGTTCCGCCTCGTCGGCCTGCGCGACGAGCCGTCCCGAAGCGAGATCGGTCACGCTCGCGCGCCGGCCGCCGTAAAACTGCTTGGCGAGACGAAACTGGCCGTTCGCCGTAACCACATCGGCCTCGATCAGCGGATTGCCGCCGCTATAGGGGCGCAGCGCCTGCACGGCGCTAGGCGTTCCGGTGTGCGGCTGAAAGAACAGCGCATGCAGCGAGTCGAAACAAGTCGACTTGCCAAATTCATTGACGGCGCAGAGGACGTTGACGCCCTCCCTGATGTTTTCAATGGCGACGCCGCGGCCGGCGAAGCGTCTGACATTGTGGAGACGGAGCGCCGTCAGTTTCATGACTGTGGCGTCGCTTCGCAAAAGGCGAAGAGGCGCGCCAGCGCGTCGCGCGCGATCTCGCGCTCGCCGAGCGGAAGACTGGCGTCGACGCTCTCGGCGAGGAGGGCGTCCGCCGCCTGTCGCAAAGCGCCGGAACGGTCGATGAGATCGAGGTCGGCGCTTTCGCAGACGGTCGCAAGCGCTTCCTCGTCGAGCGCCGCATGGGCGAAGTCAGGCTCGACCGCTTTTACCGCGGCCGCTAAGGCCGCGCGCGGCGCAATCTTGAGGCGGCCGGATGCGACGATATGCAGGAGAGTCTGGCGCCGCCTCACAGGAGGCGGCAATAGCGCCTGCAGCAGGGCGGGCGCGTCTTCCTCGCCAAGGAAGTCGAGCGCGAGAGTTTTCCAGTCGAAAGCGCCGGTCTCTATCGGCTGGACTTCCGGCGTCGCGCCTCTCCCGCCGATCGAAACGATAAGCGCCTGACCGGGCTTGCCATGTTTGAAACGGTCCGGTTCGGGCGCGCCGCTGTACCAGGTCTTCTCGCCGACCCTGAGCTGCCCATGCCAGTCGCCGAGCGCGAGATAGTCGAGGCCCGCCCGTTCCGCCCGATCCGGGGCGATCACGTCGCAGGCGCCGTTGTCTTCCGAAAAGCTCTGAATAGCGCCGTGGGCGAGGCCGATGCGCAAATCTCCTTCAGTGGTCGCCGCCTGGTCCATCCATTCGGTGAGGTCGCGGCCGGGGCGGCGCGTGGTGCAGGGCGCGGGCAACAGGACGACGCCGGCTTCGAGGACGATCGGCGTCGCTTCAATCGCGAGCGTGACATTGGCGGGAAGCGCGCGTCGGGCTTCGTCCCATAATTCGTCGGCGACAAGGGAGTCGTGATTGCCGGGCAGGATGATCCAGCGCAGCGCGTCGTGGCTGGCCATGGCCGCCAGCGCCTGCCGCAGAATGGCCGGGGTCGGCGTCTCGGTGTCGAAAGTGTCGCCGGCGAGCAGAAGGGTCGCGGCGCCATGGGCGCGGGCGCGTTCCGCCAGCCGATCGAGCGCCGTATGGCGCGCCTCGCGCAGCCGGCCGCGCAAATCCTCCGGCAGATTGCCGAAGCGTTTGCCGATATGCAGGTCCGAACTGTGAAGGAAGCGGAACATGCCGTGCATATATCAGGATTCGGCCGTCCAGGGTCTAAGACCGAGGCGTAGCCTCGGCCAGACTTACTGCCAAAGGCGCGCCTTTAAGAGGCGACCCGTTCGATCAGGCCCATCGCGGCGGCCGGATTGCGCTCCTTAGCGCCGCTGATGACATAGAGATAGACGTCGCGCGGCGAGGACTTTTGTTTTTCCGCTGCGAGGCAAGCGAGGTCGGGCGGCGCGTCGCCCGCCGCCCATTCCTTCGCCCCCGCCGCCCATCGATCGAGCTCTGCGCCGTCATAGCCTTGCGCGACATCCGCGCGCGTTCCCATGATCCGCGCATAGACGAAAGGCGCGGTGACATCGGCGATCAGCGGATATTTGGAATCGCCGGCGACGACGATGGCGACGCCATGCGCGCGCGCCGCCGCGACGAATTGAGGCGCGCAAAAACTTTCGTGCCGAACCTCGATCGCATGGCGCAGCGCGCGGCCGCCTGCTTCCTTTGGCAACAGACCCATGAAGCCCTCGAAGAATTCCGCGTCGAATTTGCGCGTCGGCGCGAATTGCCACAGAATCGGTCCGAGCCTGTCGCCAAGCTCCGTCACGCCGCTGCCGAAGAAGCGCGCGATCGACTCGCCGGCTTCAGCGACCTTCTTGCGCATCATGGCGAAGCGAGGGGCCTTGACGCTGAATACGAAGCCTTCGGGCGTCTCGTCGCGCCATTTGGCGAATGTCGCGGCCGTCTGTGTGCGATAGAATGTCCCGTTAATCTCGATCGAGGTGAGCTTGCGGCTCGCATATTCGAGTTCGCGCTTGCGCGGCAGGTCCGACGGAAAAAAGCTCTCGCGCCAGGGATCATAGCTCCAGCCGCCGATTCCGATAAATATGCGGCCTTTGTTTCGGCTCATTGACGTTTCCGCTTATTATATCCGCTGGCTGGGGTTGAGGCGCAGGCTGGTCGCGCCATGTTACTCGCATCGTCATCATATATTTGTCCGCATCGCCGTCCATCGATCCTTTAGATCGTCAAATTATCGGACGACATGCGAAGGAGACGCCATGGCGGCGAATATCGTCTGCAGAAGCTTACTCGCGGCGTCTCTCATTGGGCTCGCCGCTTGCGACCGCGGCCCGGAACTGCCCGAAAGCGCCGGCTATGGCCCCAATCCGACGCTGCCGGAGCCGCATCCGACGGGCGCCTTTCCCTATGTGAACATCGCGCGCGCCGTCGGCTGGCGGGCGCATGAGGCGCCGACGACGGCAAGCGGCCTCTCTGTGCAGGCGTTGGCCTCCGGCCTCGACCATCCGCGCTGGCTTTACGAATTGCCGAACGGCGACATTCTCGTCGCCGAGACCGACGCGCCGCCCACGCCCGAGGGCTTGGGGAGCGGGGGAATAAAGGGATTTTTCACGAGATTTTTTATGAATGAGGCCGGCGCGCAAAAGCCGAGCGCCAATCGCATAACCCTGCTGCGCGACGCGGACGGAGACGGCGTCGCCGAGACGAAAGAGGCCTTTCTCGCAAATCTCAATTCGCCTTTCGGCATGGCGCTGATCGGCGACGAGCTTTATGTCGCGAACGCCGATGCGCTTCTGCGCTTTCCCTATAAGGAGGGCGATACGCATATCGACGCCGAGCCGGAAAAGGTCGCCGACCTTCCCGCCGGCCGCAATTACCATTGGACCAAGAGCCTTCTCGCGGACCCGGTCGGCTCGCGGCTTTATGTCGGCGTCGGCTCCAATTCCAACGTCGCCGAACATGGGATGGAGGAGGAGCAGGATCGCGCCGCCATTCTGGAGATCGATCCGACTGACGGGTCTTCGCGCGTTTTCGCGTCGGGACTGCGCAATCCCGTCGGCATGGGCTGGAATCCCGCGACGGGAGAACTCTGGGCCTCGGTGAACGAACGCGACGAACTCGGCGACAATCTCGTGCCAGATTATATGACGTCCGTGCGCGACGGCGCCTTTTACGGCTGGCCCTATAGCTATTATGGCCAGCACGTCGACCCGCGCGTCCAGCCGCAAAACGCCGAACTCGTCAAAATGGCGATCCGCCCGGATTATGCGCTGGGTTCGCACACGGGTTCGCTCGGCTTCACATTCGTGGAGGAGGCCGATCTGGGGCCGTTCCAGCAAGGGGCCTTTATCGGTCAGCATGGATCGTGGAACCGGAGTCCGCGCGCCGGCTATCGCGTGATTTTCGTCAAATTCGACAAGGGCGTTCCCGTCGGCCAGCCGCAAGAGGTATTGACCGGTTTTCTTAGCGAGCAGGGCGAGGCGCGCGGCAGGCCGGTCGGCGTCATCATCGACAAGCGCGGGGGCTTGCTCGTCGCCGACGACGTCGGCGGCGCCGTATGGCGCGTCGCGTCGAAGCGGGGCGAATAAGCCCCAGCGTCAAACTCGCATTTGCGGGCGGCCTGTGCTAACGCCTGCGGCAGGCGCGGGCCTTCGCGGGCGCAATCAAGGGTTTGGAGCCTATGTCCGACATTTTCCATGAGGTCGACGAAGACGTTCGCCGGGATAGGGCCGCCGAGCTGTGGCGGCGCTATCAGACGCCGATCTTCATCCTCGCCGTCCTGATCGTCGCCGCGACCGGCGCATGGAGCTATTACCAGACCAATCGCCAGAAGGCGGCCGAGGCCGCCAACGCCCGTTTCGAGGCCGCCGTCGCGCTGGCCAATGAGGGCAAGAACGCCGAAGCCGCGGCGGCTTTCGACGCCATCGTCAAGGACGGCCCCAAGGGCTATGCGGGGCTCGCCCGCATTCGCGCCGCCGAGGCGCGTCCCGACAAGGCGCAGGCTCTCAAGGAGCTTGAGGCGATCAGCGACGACAGGAACGTCGACAAGCTGACGCAGGAGGTCGCGCTGTTGCGCGCCGCGCTGCTGGTCATGGAGACCGGCGACCGCGAAAATATGATGCGCGCCCTCGCGCCCTTGATGCTCTCGGACGCCTCGTTCCGTTTTTCCGCCAATGAGTGGAACGGGCTCGACGCCCTCGCCAATAATGATTTCGACGAGGCCGAGCGGGTGTTCAATCTGCTGCTCAACGATCGCGACGCGCCGCAGTCGATGCGTCAGCGCGCCGCCGCCTATCGCGGCTTGCTGCACGCCAAGCGCGGTCCGAAGGCCGCAGCTCCCAGCGCCACGGGAGCGAACGGCGGCAACATCGCCGTGACGCCGGTGATCGAGCCCGAAACCGAAGGCGCGGCGCCGTCGGGCGAGGCGCCGCTCGAGGCGAAGCCGGCGAATTAATCCGCAAGGCGCGCGGAGCGTCGCCGCGAAAGTCTGGTCATGTCTTTTTCACTCGCCATCATCGGCCGGCCGAATGTTGGCAAATCGACGCTGTTCAACCGGCTGACCGGTAAGAAGCTGGCGCTTGTCGACGATCGCCCCGGGGTGACGCGCGATCGCCGCGAGGGCGAAGCGAAGCTCGCCGATCTGCGTTTCACGATCATCGACACGGCGGGGCTGGAGGAAGGCGCGCAGGCGACATTGGAAGGCCGCATGCGCGCCCAGACCGAGAGCGCGATCCATTCCGCCGACGCCATCCTGTTCCTCATCGACGCGCGCGTGGGCGTGACGCCGGACGATAAATATTTCGCCGATCTCGTCCGCCGCGCCGGCAAGCCCGTGATCCTTATCGCCAATAAGGCGGAGGGCAAGGCGGGAGAGGCTGGCGTGCTGGAGGCTTTCTCGCTTGGCCTGGGCGATCCCGTGCCGCTTTCCGCCGAACATGGCGAGGGCATGGCCGATCTTTATGACGCGCTGCTGGAGGCGCTGCCGGAAGAAACCGCCGAACCTGCGGAAGAAGAGACGCAAAGCGTCGAAAATCTGCGCGACGACGAAGAGGACGGCAGCGATCTCGACGTGACGAAGCCGCTGCGCATCGCCGTTCTCGGACGGCCGAACGCCGGCAAATCGACCCTCATCAACCGCATTCTCGGCGAAGAGCGCCTGCTGACCGGACCCGAAGCCGGCATCACCCGCGATTCCATTGGCGTCGATTTTCTCTGGCGCGACCGCAAGATAAAGCTCTTCGACACCGCGGGCCTGCGTAAGCGCGCGCGCATCGTCGACAAGCTCGAAAAGCTCTCCGCCGCCGACGCGCTGCGGGCGGCGCGCTTCTCCGAAGTCGTGGTGCTGCTCGTCGACTCGACCATCCCTTTCGAGAAGCAGGATTTGACCATCGCCGACCTCGCCGCGCGCGAGGGCCGCGCCGTCGTCATCGCGCTCGGCAAATGGGATCTCATCGAAAATCCCGGCGCGACGCTCCCGCTTTTGCGCGAGGAAGCGGACCGGCTGCTGGCGCAATTGCGCGGATGTCCGGTGGTTCCGGTCTCCGGCGCGACAGGGCAGGGGCTCGACAAGCTCATGGAGGCGATCGTCGCCGTTCATGCGACATGGAACCGGCGCATCGCCACCGCGCGACTCAACCGCTGGCTTCTCGCGCAGGTCGAGGAGACGCCCCCGCCGGCGGTCTCCGGCCGGCGGATCAAAATCCGCTACATCACCCAGGCGAAATCGCGCCCGCCGCATTTCGTGATTTTCGGCAATCAGCTCGACGAATTGCCGGCGAGCTACGAGCGCTTCCTCGTCAACGGTCTGCGCAAGACCTTTGATCTCCCCGGCGTGCCGATCCGGATTTCGAAAAAGGCGGGCGATAATCCTTACGCGGGAAATCGACGGGATTAAGCCGTAAGCGGCCCTGCGCGCTCAAGCGCGTCGCGCACCGCCGCCCCAAGCGCGGCGCGCCGCGAGGGTTCGTTCGCCATGGCGGTTCTGAGCGTTTCAGGCAGTTCGAGTTGAACGCCGGCGCCGCGCCCGCATCTGTTGCAGATATTGGCCGGATCGCGCCCCGAGAGGCGATGGCCTTCTCCCACCGCCTTCGCCTCGAAACCGGCGCGCACGAGCGCGTCGCAAATGGCGTCGCGCAGGCTTTCATGCAGGCCGCCGACCCAGACCGACGCGCGGTCCACGCCATCTATTCGGCCATGCACGCCCATCGCGATCTCGGAAGCGGCGACGAGACGCAGCGCTTGCGGCTCGTCGAAGCGAGTCGAGGCGATATGGAGGCTTTTCCCCTTCGCGCGCGGCCTGAGGCTTTCGAAGCAATAGAGCGAGAAGCGGTTGGAAGCGATCGCCGCCGCGATCTGCGAGGTTCCGCGCTCGATCCGCCCGCCATGCGGCGCGACGATCGCGAAAGGCGAAGCGCGCGGCGCTATGTGGATGCGATAATCGACGCCTTCGATTTCATTCGCCGCGAGCGTCGCGAAGCTATCGTATAGGTCCGCCATGTGATTAAAGGCCCGAATGTTTCGGCCGGATTGAGTCGCGCTTAAGGGAAACATTATGACCGCGAAGCCTTCTCCTGAAAAACTCCTCGCCCTAGGCCTATCCTTCTGGAACGCCAAGGCGCTCCTTTCCGCGGTGGAGATTGGCGTTTTCGACGCGCTCGCCGGGGGACCCGCCGATCTTCCGGCGCTCACGAAAAAGCTCGGCCTGCACCCGCGTTCGGCGCGCGATTTCCTCGACGCGCTGACGGCGATGAAGATCTTGAAGCGCGAGGATGGCATTTACGCCAACACGCCCGAAACCGATCTTTTCCTCGTTCGCGCCCGCCCGAGCTATGTGGGCGGCCTGCTGGAGATGGCCAATGCGCGTCTTTACGCGAGCTGGGGACATCTGACCGAGGCGCTGAGGACGGGCGAGCGCCAGAGCGAGAATAAGGAGGAGGGCGATCTTTTCGGCGCTCTCTATGCCGATCCCGATCGCCTACGTGGATTTCTCGCGGCGATGAGCGGCGTCAGCGCCGGGGCGGCGCAGGCGATCGCGGAAAAATTTCCGTGGCGAGACTACAAGACTTTCGTCGATGTCGGCGCGGCGCAGGGCATGGTTCCGGTGACGCTCGCAAGCGCTCACCCACATCTTTCGGGCGCCGGTTTCGACCTTCCGGCGGTCGGCCCGATTTTTTCCGACTTTGTCGCCGCGAATAATCTTTCCGACCGGCTGCAATTTCATCCGGGCGATTTCTTCAAGGATCCGCTTCCCAAGGCGGATGTGATCGTCATGGGCCATATCCTGCACGATTGGGACCTCGCGCAGAAACGCCAATTGCTGGCGAAAGCCTATGAGGCGCTGCCCGAGGGCGGGGCGCTGATCGTCTATGAGGCGCTGATCGACGACGACCGCAGCGAGAACGCCTTCGGCCTGCTCATGAGTCTCAACATGCTGATCGAGACGACCGGCGGCTTCGATTATTCGGGCGCGGATTGCCAGGGCTGGATGCAAGAGGCGGGCTTCGCGAAGACGCGCGTCGAACATCTCGTCGGTCCCGATTCCATGGTCATCGGCTACAAATAGGGGCGCTTTGGCGCCGGGCGCGCGCCGGAGGAGGCGCGGCGAAAAGTCTCGGCGGCCGCCCGATTTTTGGTTGGACAGGAGCCAGTTTTGAATTATTCTAATTCCTGTCTCGGCGTCCCGTCGCGGTACGCCGATGTGAAATTGCTGGAGGCAAGAAAATGTCTACGCTCAAGGGCAGCAAGACCGAAGAGAATCTGAAGGCCGCCTTCGCCGGCGAGTCGCAGGCGAATCGCCGCTACCTGTATTTCGCCCAAAAGGCGGACGTCGAAGGCTATAACGACGTCGCCGCCGTGTTCCGTTCGACCGCGGAAGGCGAGACCGGCCATGCCCACGGCCACCTCGAATTCCTGGAGAGCGTCGGCGATCCGGCCACCGGCCTGCCGATCGGCAAGACTGGCGACAATCTCAAGGCCGCCGTCGCCGGCGAGACCCATGAATATACGGATATGTACCCTGGCATGGCCCGCTCGGCCCGCGAGGAAGGCTTCGAGGAGATCGCCGACTGGTTCGAGACGCTCGCTAAGGCCGAGCGCTCGCACGCCGGCCGCTTCCAGAAGGCGCTCGACGAACTGAAGTAAGCCGCATCGAGCCCTTTTCCCGCTGCGCGGGAGAAGGAGGCCTTGCGCAGGAAGAGTCGGATGAGGGCCCGCCCTTGCCCGGCTTCTCCCGCAAGCCACCCTCTCCTGAAAGCGGGAGAGGGGCGCCCGGCATTCCCCACAACAGGACCATCATGAGAGAAGGCAGTCTTGAAGCCCCGATCCGGCATCCGCTGGATTGGAAGAGCGCGGATTTCTATGACGAGGCTAAGCTCGACGCCGAGATGCGGCGCGTCTTCGACATTTGTCACACCTGCCGGCGCTGCTTCAATCTGTGCGACTCCTTTCCGCGGCTCTTCGATCTCGTCGACGAATCGAAGAGCGGCGAACTCGACACGGTGGCGAGCGCCGATTTCAAGAGCGTCGTGGACGCCTGCACGCTCTGCGACATGTGCTTCATGACGAAGTGCCCCTATGTGCCGCCGCATGAATTCAACATCGACTTTCCGCATCTGATTCTGCGCTATCGCGCCGTCGAGGCGAAGAAGAAGGGCGTGTCGTTCGCCGATCGCGAACTGGCTGAGACGGACCGCAACGGCAAATGGGCGACGCTGATCGCCGGCGCCGCCAATTGGGCGACCCGTCGCGGCAGTCCGCTGCGCGGCATTGAAGAGAAAATCGCCGGCCTCGACGAGAACGCCCAACTGCCGAAATATGCCAGCAGGACGCTTGAGGTCGAGGCCGCCGCCGCTCCGCCCGCGCGCAACGAGGCCGGTCCCGCCAAGGGACGCAAGGCCGTGCTCTACGCCACCTGCTATGGCGATTATAATGATACCTCCATCGGCATGGCGGCGCTCGCCGTCCTGGCGAAGAACGGCGTCGAGACGAAAGTCGTGAACCCGCATTGCTGCGGCATGCCGAAGCTGGAGCAGGGGCTGATCGACGAGGTCGCCGAGGCCGCGCGCAAGGTCGCCGAGGCCTTCGCGCCCTATATCAACGATGGCTATGACATCGTCGCGCCGGTGCCCTCTTGCGCGCTGATGCTGAAATTCGAATGGCCGCTCATCCTCCCCGAGGACGAGAGCGTCAAGCGCCTCGCCAAGTCGACCTTCGATCTCTCTGAATATGTCGTCGACATCGCCCGCAAGGAGGGGCTCGCCGAAGGCATGGCGCCGATCGACGGCGGCGTGGCTTTCCATGTCTCCTGTCATTCGCGCGCGCAGAATATCGGCCAGAAAGGCGCGGAGCTTTTGGCGCTCATTCCGCAAGCCGACGTGACCGTGGTCGAGCGCTGTTCGGGCCATGGCGGCGCCTGGGGCTATAAGAAGGGCAATTTCGAAACGGCGATGAAAGTCGGCAAGCCGGCGGCGCGCCAGATTCAGGGCGCCGGCAAGAAACATGTGGTGTCCGAATGTCCGCTCGCCGGCCTGCATATAGAGCAGGAGATCGAGACGCTCGGCGGCGAGGCGCCAGAACCCCAGCTTGTCGGCCATCCGATCGTGCTGATGGCAAGGGCTTACGGAGTCACGGGCGTGTAGATGCCGTTTTTTCCTCATCCTGAGGAGCGAGCGAAGCTCGCGTCTCGAAGGACGAGGAAAAAGTTGCGCAGGATGCCTCGCCCTCGTGCTTCGAGACGCATCCCTTGGATGCTCCTCAGCATGAGGGCTCAGGTTGATGGAGCATCGAAAAGATGACGACACGTCACGAACTCACCGCCGCCGACATTCTGCCCTGGGCGGAATATGCGAAGGATCGCGCCGAGCATCGACGCCGCCTCACCGCGATCAAGCGCAGCCGCCGCGTCGAGGTCGGCCCTTTCGTGACCTTCTATTTCGAGAGTTTCGACACGATGTGGCTGCAGGTGCAGGAGATGCTGCACATCGAGAAGGGTGGCGAGGCGCAGCTCGCCGACGAACTCGCGGCCTATAATCCGCTCATTCCCAAGGGCAAGGAGCTCGTCGCGACCTTCATGATCGAGATCGACGACGCGCTGCGCCGCGCGCGGGTGCTGGCGGGGCTTGGCGGCATCGAGCAGACGGCTTTTATCGAAGTCGGCGGCGCGCGCGTCGCCGGCAAGGCGGAAGAAGACCAGGAGCGCACCTCCGAAGAGGGCAAGGCGAGCAGCGTGCAATTCGTGCATTTTCCCTTCGCCGACGCGCAGATTGCGGCGTTCAAGGAGCCGAATGCGCGGGTGATCCTGGGCTTCACGCATCCGAACTACAGCCATATGGCGGTGTTGTCGGAGGCGACCCGCGCGGCGCTGGCGGAGGATTTCGCCTGAGGCCGCGCTTGTCCGCGGCATCCCCCAGGGAAGCGGCGCGCTATCCCGTTGCGGACGGCGGGGAAGAGCCCGGCCCTAGGCTCTCAGAAGAAATGCGGGATTGCCGGGGCCGTCGCTTGTCGCTAAGTCGGACGCCTGACTTTTCTTCCTGACCCGAGCAGCCTTTGAATACTCTCACCACCCGCGACCCCGTCTCGCGGCGGCGCACTTTCGCGATCATCTCGCATCCCGACGCCGGCAAGACCACGCTCACCGAAAAGCTGCTGCTTTTCGGCGGCGCGATCCAGCTTGCCGGCGCCGTCAAGGCCAAGCGCAACGCCCAGCAGACCCGCTCGGACTGGATGAATATCGAACGCGAGCGCGGCATTTCCGTCGTCACCTCGGTAATGACCTTCGAATACGCCGATTGCGTCTTCAATCTCTTGGACACGCCCGGCCACGAGGACTTCTCCGAGGACACTTATCGCACGCTCTCCGCTGTCGACGCGGCGGTGATGGTGATCGACGCGGCGAAGGGCATCGAGGCGCGCACGCGCAAGCTTTTCGAGGTTTGCAGGCTGCGCGACATTCCCATCGTCACCTTCATCAACAAGCTCGACCGCGAAGCGCGCGATCCTTTCGAGCTGCTCGACGAGATCGAAAAGACGCTGGCGCTCGACGCGACGCCGATCACCTGGCCCATCGGCTCGGGCAAGGGCTTCGCCGGCACCTATCGCTTCGCGACGAAAACCGTGCGCCAGATCGACAAGGACGCCGAAGTTCTGCAAACGAGCGGCATCGACGATCCGCTCTTCGACAGGCTCTTGCCGAATGGCGCGGAGGCCTGGCGCGAGGAGGCGGCGCTCGCGGAAGAAGGCAGCAAGCCTTTCGATCTTTCGGCCTTTCGCGAAGGGCATCTCACCCCCGTTTTTTTCGGCAGCGCTTTACGCAATTTCGGCGTGCGCGATCTCATCGACGCCATGGCCGAATATGCGCCGAGCCCCCGCGCGCAGGAGGCGAATAAGCGCGTCGTCGAGGCCCATGAGCCGAAGATGACGGGCTTCGTCTTCAAGATTCAGGCGAATATGGACCCCAACCACCGCGACCGCATCGCCTTCATGCGCGTCTGCTCCGGCAAGCTCACGCGCGGCATGAAGGCGAAGCTCGCGCGCACGGGAAAGAACATTCCCCTCAACGCGCCGCAGTTCTTCTTCGCGCGCGACCGCTCCATCGCCGACGAAGCCTATGCCGGCGACGTGGTGGGGTTGCCCAATCACGGTCAGCTCCGCATCGGCGACACGCTGACCGAGGGCGAGGACATCGTCTTTCGCGGCGTGCCGAGCTTCGCGCCGGAAATTCTGCGCCGCATTCTCATCTCCGATGCGATGAAGGCGAAGAAGCTGCGTGAAGCCTTGCAGCAGCTCGCGGAGGAGGGCGTCGTGCAGGTGTTTACGCCGCATGACGGCTCCGGCTCCATCGTCGGCGTCGTCGGCGCGTTGCAGCTCGACGTGCTCGCGACGCGGCTGGAGGCCGAATATGGCTTGCAAACGCGCTATGAGCAGTCGCGTTTTACGGTCTGTCGCTGGGTGTCCTCGGACGACGCGACGGCGCTCAAGGGCTTCGTCGACTCGCATGCCTCAAGCGTCGCCGACGATCTCGACGGCGCGCCGGTGTTCATGGCGCCGTCGGATTTCTCGCTGCGCTATGACGCCGAACGCAATCCGGCGATCGTCTTTTCGGATGTGAAGGATTATCAGAAGAACGCTGCATGAGCGCTGGAATCGCAAGACGCCTTACGCGCCCTTGACGAGCGCCCAGAGCGCGATGACGAGCGCGACCGTCGCGACGATGATGAAGAGATTCTCGGTCAGCTCCAGATATTGTTGAGCCTCGACCAGAACCGCATCAAAATATTGGCTATTCCATAGCGACTGCATTTTGGTCCTCGGTCGGGGGGAATGGCGAAATTCGACCCTGCGCGTCATTCGATTCCAGGAACAAGCGGCTGAGCGCGCTTGGGATCGCGTGGCGGCGTTCCCGGCGCGTCGGGCGGCGGCCCAAATCCTTCCGGAGGCCTGACGGATGAAGCCTTGGAGCGCGCGGCGGGATCGACGCCGATGACGAGAGAAACGAGATAGCGCTGATCCTCTTCAGTGACGCTTGCAAAGGAGCCCAGGCCCGCGCCGATCGCGATGAAATCGTCCTTGTTCATCGTATTTCGCGGGGCCTTCCGCTCCGAATAGGGCGGAATATTGCGATAGATGAATTCGCTCAGCGCGTCGGGGAAGAAGAGTTGCCCCGTCAATATGTTCGACTGATCCAGGAACGCCTTGAAATGGATGTGCGTCGTGCGTCCGGGATACCAGCCGGGATAGATCGATTTGAAGTTCACGACGCCATTATTGTCGGCGATCTGAGATCCGCGCAGGAAAGTTTCGTCCTTCGTGCTGATGGGATGCGTGCGGTCGTCCCCCTGTCCGGGATAGTTCGAATAGAGTCCCGCCGCGTCGCAATGCCAGACATCGACTCTCGCGCTGGGGATCGGCCTGCACGCCTGATCGACGATCTGAAGGCGCAGCATGATCGGGACGCCCACCCTGCTCTCGCGGATGTCGCAGCGAAGCAGCTTGGGATCGAAATAATAGGGGCCCTGCACAGCCTCCGGCGTCAGCAGACAAGCGCGCGCCCCGAGCAGGGGCGGACCCGCGTCGTCGTCGACCAGCGCCTGAGCGAAACTCTTGCGCGTTATCCCTTCGGCCGTCATGGCGGCGACCAATCCAAGGACGCCGCGGCGATCCAGCCAATTTCTTTTGTCATTCATGGCGCGGCCTATCGTTAGAGCCTTTGTTGCCGAAGCGGACGCCGGTTCGGCCAGGAAAATGCGTCGACTCAAAATTAGAGCGCATTCGTGAATCTATCGACGCATGAATGCGTTCTATATGTTTGCGAGCCCGCGAAGACTCAGACTGGTGAGCGTGTCGACCAGTCGTTCGAGCGACGCGTCGTCGAATTTGAGCGAAAATGGCGGGCGGGCGAGCCGCTCGGCTTCGCGGACGAAAAACATCGGCTGTTGGGCGAGCCACAGCGTCGTGAAAGTGACGGTTTCGGCGGGCGCGTCATCGGGCAGGAAGCGGCGCACGACGCGCTCCGCCAGACGAAAAATCCGCAGCGGGGAAGTCGCGACGAAGGCGTTGAACGGTTCGCTCGGCCGCACGCTTTCCCAGGCGAAGATGCGCAAGTAACTGCAGACCCGATCCCGCTTGACGAGCGGCAGAAGAAATTGATGCAGATAGAGCCGCAGCGCCTCTTCGGGCGAACGCGCATCGACCTCTTCCGGGCTCAGGAAACTGTTCTGCTCGAGGGTCTTGGTCGCCACGAGCAGCACTTCGCGGTAAAGCCCTTCCTTGCCGCCGAAGTGATAGTTGACGGCCGCTTGATTGGCGAGCGCCCTTTGCGTGATGAGCCGCACGGAGCCGCCTTCATATCCATGTTCGGCGAACACCGCCGTCGCCGCCTTGATGAGCGCCGCGCGCGTGATCTCGGCCGAGCGGGAAACGGCGCGCTGCTCGAGGGGAGTCGCGTCGTTCAAAAGCGATAATCCTCCAGCAAGCCGGCGAGCGACGATCCCAAAGACGTCGCGCCGCGCCAGGCCCCTTGGGCGATCGGCGCCAATTTTGACGAAAGCGCGGAAGGCGAGAGGCCGGCGAGGAGATGGCGCTCCGCCGTCTCGGCGCCGCGATTGACCGCTTCCGCCGCCGGGTTCGCCGCGCTCGGGCGGATCGGCGGGGTGGGGACGATTGCGACGCTGTCGGCGATTTGCGGATCGGCCGTTCTTGCCTGCTTCTTTGGCGCCTCGCGGATCGGCTTCGCAGCCGCGGGGGAGGGCTTTTCCTCATCCCAGGCGCTCGCTTCGTCCGAAGCGATGTCGAACTTCCCATAGGCGGGAAGACTCGCCAGGATCGGCGCCGCGATTTTCTCCTCGGGCGAAGAAAGCGTTTCTTCCGTCTCGACGCGGGCGAGGAATTTGCCGCTGACGGCGTCGATCTCGACGGCCGTCTCTTTAGGGGCGAAGATTTCGTCGACTCTCCAATCCTGCGGCAGCAGCGCCAGCAGCGAGGCGCCGACGAAACAAGCCGCCGCATTGAGCAATATTTTGCGGGATTTGGCCGCGACCGCGGCGGCGTTTGCGTCAAATCTCTTGGGCATGAATGCCTCCTATTCAAACGAGCAGTTGAAATTCAAACGGATGTTTTAAGCGAAATTATGGCGGGGGCGTCCTAGCCGCCGCGTCCCGCACGCGCGGCGATTTGCGCCACGGGGCGCTCTTCCCGTCGCGGGCCCGCCGTGATAAGCGACCCGTCTCACGATGCGCGTCTTGAGGGCCGGCTTCGCCGATTATGGCCGGGAAGCCGGTTTTTGCTTTTGTTTCGCGCGGATAGGCATAGAGGGCATTCCATGAGCCAATCGGGTTTCTTCACCGCCTCCCTGAGCGCTTCCGATCCGGAGCTCGCCAAGGCGATCGAGCTTGAGCTCGGGCGCCAGAAGCATGAGATCGAACTGATCGCGTCGGAGAATATCGTTTCCAAGGCGGTGCTGGAGGCGCAGGGCTCGGTTCTCACCAACAAATACGCCGAGGGCTATCCGGGCAAGCGCTATTACGGCGGCTGCCAGTTCGTCGATATCGCCGAGAATCTCGCCATCGAGCGCGCCAAGCAGCTGTTTGGGTGCGGCTTCGCCAATGTGCAGCCGAATTCCGGCTCGCAGGCCAATCAGGCGGTGTTCCTCGCCCTCGCCACCCCGGGCGACAGCTTCATGGGTCTCGACCTTGCCGCGGGCGGTCATCTCACCCATGGCTCGCCGGTCAATCTCTCCGGCAAATGGTTCAAGCCGATCCCCTATACGGTGCGCAAGGACGACAACCTCATTGACATGGAGATGGTCGAAAAGCTCGCGCAAGAGCATAAGCCGAAAATCATCATCGCCGGCGGCTCGGGCTATTCGCGCATTTGGGATTTCGAGGGCTTCCGCAAGATCGCCGACAGCGTCGGCGCCTATTTCATGGTCGATATGGCGCATTTCGCCGGCCTCGTCGCGGCGGGCCTGCACCCTTCACCGATTCCGCACGCCCATGTGACGACGACGACGACGCATAAGACGCTGCGCGGTCCGCGCGGCGGCATGGTGCTGACGAATGACGAGGATATCGCCAAGAAGATCAATTCGGCGGTGTTCCCCGGCCTCCAGGGCGGCCCGCTGATGCATGTCATCGCCGGCAAGGCGGCGGCTTTCGGCGAGGCGCTGAAGCCGGAATTCAAAGCCTATCAGCAGCAGGTGAAGGACAACGCGCAGACGCTCGCGCAGACGCTCGTCGACGCCGGCCTCGCCATTGTCTCGGGCGGCACCGACAACCATCTGATGCTCGTCGATCTGCGGCCGAAGAAACTCACCGGCAAGGCGGCGGAGGCGGCGCTCGGGCGTGCGCATATCACCTGCAACAAGAACGGCATTCCTTTCGACCCCGAAAAGCCCTTCGTCACCTCGGGCGTCAGGCTCGGCTCGCCGGCGGCGACCTCGCGCGGCTTCGGCGTCGCCGAATTCAAGGAGGTCGGCGGCCTGATCGTCGAGGTGCTGGAAGGGCTCTCGTCGAAGGGCGAAGAGGCCAATGCCGCGACGGAAGCGGCGGTGAAGGAAAAAGTTCACGCGCTGACCGCGAAGTTCCCGATTTACTAACAGCGGGGCGCTTCCTTCTCCCGCTTGCGGGAGAAGGCGCCGCGCGAAAGCGCGACGGATGAGGGGTCTCTCCGCCGCGCGAATTATGATAGCCCTCACCCGACCCCGCGTCGCGGGGCTGCCCTCTCCCGCAAGCGGGAGAGGGGAAAGGCGGCCGATATGCGCTGTCCCTATTGCGGCTCTTCCGACACCCAGGTGAAGGACTCGCGTCCGGCGGAGGATTCGTCCTGCATCCGCCGCCGCCGGGTCTGTTCGACCTGCGGCGGACGTTTCACGACCTTCGAGCGCGTGCAATTGCGCGAGATCGTTGTCGTCAAGAAGTCGGGTCGCCGCGCGCCGTTCGATCGCGACAAGCTCACGCGATCGGTCGAGATCGCGCTGCGCAAGCGTCCGGTGGAGTCCGAGCGGGTGGAGCAGATGATTTCCGGGATCGTGAGGCAGTTGGAAAGTCTGGGAGAAGTCGAAATCGAAAGCCAGCGCATCGGCGAATTGGTCATCGAAGGCCTGCGTTCGCTCGACGCCGTGGCCTATGTGCGCTTCGCCTCGGTCTATCGCGACTTTCGCGAGGCGCGCGATTTTTCCGCCGTCATCGACGAATTGGAGAACGGCGGCGCCGGCGCGGCGCTTGCGCCCGATTCGGGCGACGCGGAAGACGCATGACGGTCCACGAGCCCCTTCCATACGTCGCGACGGACGAAGCCTATATGGCGGCGGCGCTGGCGCTCGGCCGGCGCAATATGGGCTGCACGGCGCCTAATCCCGCCGTCGGCGCGCTGGTCGTGCGCGACGGCGTCGTCGTCGCGCGCGGCTGGACGGCGCCGGGCGGGCGTCCTC